>JAYUHM010000059.1:0-16635 GCA_043766985.1 Polaromonas sp. | reverse complement strand
CTCCGCGGCTGTCCTCCGTGGCGGCTTATGGCCGCCTACTCCCCCTTTATGCCGCTGCGCTGAGTACACCGCCGACCTGATCTTGCGAAGTTGTGGGCGATCCACGGGTGTGCCCCAACCAAACCAATACGCAGCTTTGGCGCTTGGTGTGCACACCAAGTGCCAGAGCGTGCACAGGCTTGGCATCAGCTTCCTGACAAGCGAAAGCAAACACAATCGCACGCAGACTTATTTTTCAACAGACCATTAAAAAGCGAAACCCATGCAATTCACCAAAACCCCCGGCTGGCTAGACTGGTACACCGGCCCCAGCAAGCCACGCTTTCAGTTGCCTGCAGGCGCAGTAGACGCACACTGCCATGTGTTTGGCCCCGGCGACAAGTTCCCTTACGCGCCCGAGCGTAAATACACGCCCTGCGATGCTTCTAAAGAGCAGCTCTTCGCCCTGCGTGACCATTTGGGTTTTGATAAAAACGTCATCGTACAAGCCACCTGCCACGGCAGCGACAACCGCGCCTTGGTCGATGCCCTCAAAGCGTCCAACAACAAAGCACGCGGCGTAGCTACAGTCAACCGCAATGTGACCGATGCCGAACTGCAAGACATGCATGCCGCCGGCGTACGCGGCACGCGCTTTAACTTTGTCAAGCGCCTGGCCGACTTCACGCCGCGCGATGTGCTGCTAGAGATTGCCAACCGCATCGCCCCGCTGGGTTGGCATGTGGTGATTTATTTTGAAGCCGTAGACTTGCCTGAGCTGTACGACTTTTTTACCGCGTTGCCCGCCACCGTGGTCGTCGACCACATGGGCCGCCCCGATGTGACCAAGCCAGTGGACGGCCCTGAGTTTGCGTTGTTTTTGAAGATGATGCGCGAGCACCCAAACATCTGGAGCAAGGTAAGTTGCCCCGAGCGCCTGTCGGTGTCAGGCCCGCCCGCCCTGAACGGCGAGCAAAACGCGTACCAAGATGTGATTCCCTTCGCCAAAAAACTCGTAGAAACCTTCCCCGACCGCGTGCTCTGGGGCACCGACTGGCCGCACCCCAACCTGAAAAACCACATGCCCGATGATGGCTTGCTGGTGGACTTTATTCCGCAGATTGCCACGACGAAAGAGCTGCAGCGCAAGCTATTGGTGGACAATCCTACCAAGCTGTATTGGAGTTAAACATGTCCCTAGAAAAACCCTATCTCGACGTACCCGGCACCACCATGTTTGACATGGACCAGTCGCGCGCGGGCTTCCATTTAAACCAGTTTTGCATGTCGCTGATGAAGCATGAAAACCGTGAGCGCTTTAAAGCCGACCAGCGCAAATATCTGGACGAATGGCCGATGACCGAGGCACAAAAGCAGGCCGTGCTGGATGTGGACTTGAACAAAGCCATATCGCTGGGTGGCAACATTTACTTTTTAGCCAAACTGGGCGCCACGCATGGACGCAGCTTTCAGCAAATGGCGGGCAGCATGACCGGCATGACCGAGGACGAGTACCGCAACATGATGATCGCCGGTGGCCGATCCATCGAAGGTAACCGCATCGTAGGCGAGGGTGGTGACGCGCAAGCTAATCGTCAGCCACAGGGCCAACCACAGGGTCAACCCCCAGGCAAACCACAACAGAAAGTGAGCGCCTAAGATGGCACGTATTACCGCAGGTGTTTTCACCTCCCACGTTCCCGCCATCGGCGCTGCCGTTGACTTGGGCAAGACGCAGGAGCCTTACTGGCAACCGCTGTTCAAGGGCTACGAGTTTTCCAAACAATGGCTCAAAGACAACAAACCCGACGTGATCTTGCTGGTATTTAACGACCACGCCACGGCCTTTAGCCTGGAGATGATTCCTACCTTCGCCGTTGGCTGCGCAGCCGAATACGCCGTGGCCGACGAAGGCTGGGGCCCACGCCCCGTGCCCAAGGTGATAGGCCACCCCGAGCTGGCCGCGCACATCACGCAGTCGGTGATTCAAGATGACTTTGACCTGACGATTGTCAACAAGATGGACGTAGACCACGGCCTGACCGTGCCCCTTACCCTCATGTGCGGCCAGCCCACCGAGTGGCCCTGCCCGGTGATACCGATTGCCATCAACGTGGTGCAGTACCCCGTGCCTTCGGGCAAGCGCTGCCTCAACTTGGGCAAAGCCATTCGCAAAGCCGTGGAGTCGTTTGACAAAGACCTCAACGTGCAAATCTGGGGCACTGGCGGCATGAGCCACCAGCTGCAAGGCCCGCGCGCTGGTTTGATCAACAAAGAGTTTGATGCCAACTTCATGGACCTGATGATCAAAGACCCCGAGGCGCAGGCCGCCGTGCCGCACATCAACTACGTGCGCGAGGCAGGCAGCGAAGGCATAGAGCTGGTGATGTGGCTCACTGCACGCGGCGCGCTGGCCGATTTGAACGGCGGCAAAGCGCCCAAGGTGCTGCACCGCTTCTACCATGTGCCTGCGTCCAACACGGCCGTGGGCCATCTGATTTTGGAGAACCAATAAATGACAAAAACCATCAAAGTCGCCCTCGCGGGCGCGGGTGCCTTTGGCATCAAACATATCGACGGCATCAAGAACATCGACGGCGTAGAGGTTGTGTCCCTCATCGGCCGCGAGCTGCCCAAGACGCAGGAGATTGCCGACAAATACGGCATTCAGCATGTGACGACCAATTTGGCCGACAGCCTGGCGCTGAAAGAGGTCGATGCTGTCATCCTGTGCACGCCCACGCAAATGCACGCGGCGCAGACTATCCAATGCCTGCAGGCAGGCAAGCATGTGCAGGTAGAAATCCCGCTGTCCGACAGCTGGAAAGATGCACAAGCGGTGATGGACGTGCAAAAGCAAACCGGCCTGGTGGCGATGTGCGGCCACACCCGCCGCTTTAACCCCAGCCACCAGTACGTGCAAAAAGAAATTGCAGCGGGCAAGTTCAACATCTTGCAGATGGACGTGCAAACCTACTTCTTCCGCCGTACCAACATGAACGCCCTGGGCCAGGCACGTAGCTGGACGGACCATTTGCTGTGGCACCACGCCGCGCACACGGTGGACTTGTTTGCCTACCAGTGCGGCAGCCCGATTGTGAAAGCCAACGCCGTGCAAGGCCCCATCCACCCCACGCTGGGCATTGCCATGGACATGAGCATCCAGCTCAAGGCAGCCAACGGTGCCATCTGCACCCTGAGCCTGAGCTTTAACAACGACGGCCCACTAGGCACCACCTTCCGCTACATCGGCGACACGGGCACGTATCTGGCGCGCTACGACGACCTGTTCAACGGCAAAGACGAAAAGATCGACGTGAGCAATGTCGCCGTAAGCATGAACGGCATCGAGCTGCAAGACCGCGAGTTTTTCGCCGCCATCCGCGAGGGGCGTGAGCCCAACAGCAGCGTGGCCAAGGTACTGCCGTGCTATAAAGTGCTGCATGATTTGGAGTTGCAACTCGCTTAAATTTTACCTTCGGCTTGGCGCGGGGCAGGGCGCAGGCAGCATGGCGCTGCTGGCCTTGTCTGCGCTGGTGGTAGCCTGCGCGCAAGTGCCCGTGGCTACGCCTACTACACCACCGCTTCATAGCGCTGTATCCAACGAAAGGGCTGCGCCCCCCAGCACGGCTTCGCTAGCCCAGGGCTGGCGCATCCTCTTCGACCAACGCTCTGGCAACTGCGTGGCCTGCCACTCAATACCCGACCAAAAGGGTGCCAAAAACGGCATCCAAAGCACCTTCGCCCCCGCGCTAGACGGCGTGGCCACACGCTACAGTGCGGCGCAATTGCGCCAATGGGTGGTAGATGCCCGCAAAATCAACCCCAACACCCTCATGCCGCCCTTCGGCGCCATGCTGAGCGAACAGCAGGTTACCGACGTGCTTGCCGCACTGCAAACTCTGCGCTAGTATGGGCAGCAACACCCTACTTTTGTACCCACTATGGATCTAGCCGCCCTGCAAAAACTTAAACTGCGCCCCGAAGGCGCGCGGCTAGAACTCGAACCCCTGTCCGACACCGGCAACGCCATTCCCATCGGCATTCGGCTGCAGGCGCCGCCGGGCCTCACCATCGAGTCGTTTGAAATCTTCGCCCCTGAAAACCCAGTGTCCCAGGTCATCAAAATCAAGCTGGGCACGCCCCAAGCCAGCTACAAGTTTGACACCCGCATGCGCTTAGGCATCGGCCAAGACGTATGGCTGGTGGCCAAGCTGTCGGACAGCAGCCTGATGGGCCACCACGCGCCCACTGTGCTTACCTCGTCCGCCTGTTTTGACGCGAGCTGAAAACCATGGACCCCAGCCCACCCATCCCCATGCGCCTGAACGTTAGCGGCGTGGTCACCCCCGGCGCCACGCTGGCCGCCGTGCTGCTGATTGGCCACCCCATGGAGTCCGGCTACCGCACGCTAGACTCGGGCCAGCGCGTGCCAAAAAACGTGATTGAAAGCATCCGCGTGCAGCTCAACGGGCAATTGCTGCTAGAGGCCGAAACCGGCATCGGCGTGTCGGCGCACCCGTACCTGGCCTTCCCCGTGCCCGTGCCCGTCGTGATACCCGCAACCGGATTGATGCTGACAGCGCAGTGGATGGACGACAAAGGCCAGCGCGGCGAGATCAAGCGCGAGTTGAAGTAAGAGCGCATGAAAACCTGGGCGCTCCTGCTGTGCACAGCCCTGGCGCAGCTGGCCAGCGCCGCGGAGCCGCGAACCAGTGGCAACGTGTATTTGTCGCCTCAGCTGCAGGCACTGCAAAACGACCCGGATAAAAACCCCATCGCCCTGTGGAACGACCGCGGACAAGGCCTGTGGCTGGCGCAGTGCCGAAGCTGCCATGGCAACCTGGACAAGCTCAAATCCAGCGCCACCAGCTTCCCGCGCCTGGCGCCTGATGGCAAAACCCTGCACAACCTGGAAGACCAAATCGCCCGCTGCCAGCAGCGCACTGCCAGCGCTGCCAATGCCTCGGCCAGCGGCGCTACGGCAGCGGCACCCGCAACCGCAGCCAATGACAACGACGAAGTACTAGCCCTCAGCGCCGCCCTGCACCAAGCCGCCAAGGGCGAGCCGATCAACGTAGCCGCCCCCGCTGCGCACCAAGCCCAGTGGCAAGCGCGCCTGGTCAGCGGCCAGCAGCTCTACCAAACCCGCATGGGCCGCATTAACCTGGCCTGCATGCACTGCCACGACCAAAAAGTAGGGGCGCAGATGCGCGCCGACACCATCAGCCAAGGCCACCCCACCGGCTTTCCCATCTACCGCACCAGCTGGCAAACCCTGGGCAGCACCGAGCGCCGCCTGCGCGCCTGCTACTCCGGCGTGCAAGCGCCATTGCCTGCGCCGGGCAGCGCGGAGCTGCGCGACCTGGAGCTGTTTATGAAAGTGCGCGCTAACGGCATGCCACTGGATGGGCCGTCGATCCGGCGTTGATCGTCCGAGACTGTAGGTTTTTTTTCTAACAAACCGTGGATTCGATTACTTCTAATTTAATAGCTGCTCGTGCTATATTCTATTGGGCTAGAGGCCAATTAGGCAATAAAAATCGCCAAGACGGCGATTTTTACTGCACCAACGCGTACGCCCGTCAAGCAAACGTAAAACCCTGATTTTTCAATGGCAAGTTACGCACTGGTTTGCCGGTTGCCGCAAAGATAGCGTTCAGCACGGCGGGTGCCACCACGCAAATCGTGGGCTCGCCTACACCGCCCCAAAAGTCGTAGGTGGGGACGATGACGGTTTCTACTTTGGGCATTTCTTTGATCTTCAAAATGCGGTAGGTGTCAAAGTTAAGCTCTTTTACGCGGCCGGCTTCGATGGTGTTTTCGCCGAATAATGTGGCCGACAGGCCGTAGGCTACGCCGCCTTCTACCTGGGCGGCTATCTGGTCGGGGTTGACAGCGTGGCCGCAGTTGGTGGCCAGCACCATGCGGTGGATTTTCAGCTCACCCTTGGCGCTGACTGATACCTCGGCGGTGGCGGCAGAGTAGCTGCCGTAGCCCATGAACTGGGCAATGCCCCGGAAGACGCCTGCAGGCAGCGGTTTGCCCCAGTCGCCTTTTTCAGCTGCCGCATTCAGTACTGCCAAATGCTTGGGGTGGTTTTTCAGCAGGGCACGGCGAAACTCCAATGAGTCTTTGCCGGCGGCCTTGGCCACTTCTTCCATAAAGCATTCGGCGTACACGGCGTTTTGGTTGGTGTTAACGCCGCGCCAGGGGCCTACGGGCACATGGGTGTTGCGCATGACGTATTCGGTCAGCAGGTTGGGGATGGTGTAGCCGTACTGCGCGTCGCCAGCCTCGCTCCAAAAGCCCTGCATCTGGCGCTCGTCTTTGCCGTCTTTGATGGCCAGCGGGTTGAGCAGAGCGTTGATAGACTGGCCCGACACGCGCACATGCAGGCCCACCAGGTTGCCCGCTGCGTCCAGGCCGGCCGTCATCTTGGCCTGCGAGATGGGGCGGTAAAAGTCGTGCGCCTGGTCTTCTTCGCGGCTCCACAGCAGCTTGATGGGTGTGCCCACGAATTGTTTGGCAATGGCGGTGGCCTGGTGTACATAGTCTTGTGTGCCGCCGCGTCGGCCAAAGCCGCCGCCCAGGTCCATTTTGTAAATCTCGCACTGCGCCAGCGGTATACCAGCGGCCTCGGCCAGCGCGGCATGCGATGCCTCGCCGTTTTGCGTAGGCACCCAGCATTCGGCGCGCTCTAGCTTGCCGTCGGCCCCGGCGGTGAGCTTGACGGTGGCGTTCATCGGCTCCATGGGGGCATGGGCCAGGAAGGGGGTGGTGTAGGTGGCCTCGATCTTTTTGGCGGCCTTGGCGATGGCGCCCAGGGCGTCGCCCTCGGTGCGGCCGGCCACGCTGTTGGCGGGCACTTGCGCGGCCAGGCCTTCGGCCAAGTGTGCGGCAATGCTGGCGCTGCTGACCTTGGCGTTTGCGCCTTCGTCCCAGACGATGGGCAGCTTGTCCAGCGCCGTCTTGGCGCGCCACCAAGTGTCGGCCACCACGGCAACCGTGCTGTCGTTTACGCGCACTACTTTTTTCACGCCGCGCATGGCTTTGACGGCGCTGTCGTCAAAGCTCACCAGCTTGCCGCCAAATACGGGGCAGTCTTTGATGGCGGCGCACAGCATGCCGGGTAGCGCAATGTCAGCGCCAAACATCAGGCTGCCGTTGAGCTTTTCCTGCGTGTCGATCCGTGCCATCGGCTTGCCTGCCAGAGTCCAGGTTTTGGGGTCTTTGAGGGTGATGGTTTTCTGGTCGGGTGGGGTCAGCTTGGCGGCTGCTGCGGCCACTTGGCCGTAGGTCAAGCTGCGGTTGCTGGCCCCGTGGGTAATAACGCCTTGCGCGGTTTTTAGCTCGGCCACGGGTACGTTCAGCTGGTTGGCTGCCGCCTGCACCAGCATCATGCGGGCAGCAGCACCGCCGCGGCGCACGTAGTCATGCGATATGCGAATGCCCCGGCTGCCGCCGGTAGACATCTCGCCCCAGGCGCGCTTGCGGGCCACGCTTTGGCCGGGGGTAGGCATCTCGGTCGTTACTTTTTTCCAGTCGCATTCCAGCTCTTCGGCCACCAGCTGGGCCAGGCCAGTGCGCGTGCCTTGGCCCATCTCAGAGCGGGCAATGCGGATAACGCAGGTGTTGTCGGGCTTGACCACCACCCAGACGTTAACCTCGGCGGCCTCGCCATGGGTTTGTGCGGCGGCCTCAGGCGTGAAGGCCGGTAGGCCCAATGCCAAGCCGCCAGCAGCGAGTGCGCCGGAGCTGACGATGAAGGAGCGGCGCGATACGGTAGGGAGCAGGGTGTGTGCAGGTGTGTTCATGATGGTGTGCTCCGTATCAGGCGGTGTGGGCATGGTGGTCGCAAGCGGCTGCAACCGGGGTGCCTGTGGCTGCGGTAGGTGCAGCGGGCAGGGCAGCTGCCAGCACCTCAAAGGCGCGGGCACCAGAATGCTCAGCCGCGTACAGCCCGGTAAATTCACCCGTGTAGCCATTGGCCGCGGCCATGGCTTTATTGCCCGCAGCCAAGTGGATGGCGGCGCGGATGCGCTGGTAGGTGCCGCAACGGCAGATGTTGGTCATGGCATCGTCAATGTCTTTGTCGGTCGGTTTGGGGTTGCTTTTAAGCAGCGCCGCCGCTGCCATGATTTGGCCCGACTGGCAGTAGCCGCACTGGGGCACATCTACCGCAGCCCAGGCTTTTTGGATCGGGTGGGTGCTGTCTTTGGACAGGCCTTCGATAGTGACGATAGAGGTGCCTGCCAACGCCGAAGCCGGGATGGAGCACGAACGGGCCGGAGTGCCGCTAAGGTGCACCGTGCAGGCGCCACACTGGGCAATACCGCAGCCGTATTTGGTACCTGTCATGCCCAGCACCTCTCGCAGCGCCCACAGCAATGGCATGTCGGGCTCCACGTCCAAAGAATGGTTTTTGCCGTTGATGTTGAGGGTGATCATGGAGGTATCCTTGGATTGTAAAAATGAGTTGATCAGGTGCTAAATAAGCGACAATTGGTTATACCGCAACTGCACCCTAGCCGATATAGTTTCTACCCTATGAACACGCCTCCACTCCTACCAAATACCCCCAGAAAAGTCGCACACTTTACAGTCCAGCCCATTGGCCTGGGTTGCATGAATTTAGACCATGCCTACGGCCCCTCGGTGAGCGTAGAGCAGGGCGTGCGGGTGCTACTGGGCGCGCTGGACGCGGGGTACAATTTTTTTGATACCGCCACCTTGTATGGCTTTGGCAAAAACGAAGAGCGCCTGGGCCAGGTGCTGGCCAAGCACCGCAGCCGGTTTGTATTGGCCAGCAAGTGCGGCATGGGCGGCGTGCTGACTGACGGGGTGACGCGCCGCGTGATCGACGGCCGCCCTGCCACCATCAAAAATCAGTGCAACGAGAGCCTGCGCCGCCTGAAAACCGACGTGATTGACCTGTACTACCTGCACCGCTGGGACAAAAGCGTTCCCATTGAAGAAAGTGTAGGCGCTTTAGGCGACCTGGTGCGCGAAGGCAAAATTCAGGCGGTTGGTTTGAGCGAAGTCAGCGCCGCCACCCTGCGCAAAGCGCATGCCGAATACCCCATAGCCGCTGTGCAAACCGAATACTCGCTGTGGACACGCGACCCCGAGATTGCAGTGCTGCAAGCCTGCCAAGAGCTAGGCGCCGCCTTTGTTGCCTTTAGCCCGGTAGCACGCGGCTACCTGTGCGGCTTGCGAGACCTCAGCGGGCTGGACGCCAAAGACATTCGCCGCGGCCTGCCGCGCTTCAAGCCCGAGAATTACCCAGCCAACCTCCAACTGGCGGTTGAGCACGAGAAAATTGCCAAAGAGCACGACTGCTCACCCGCGCAGCTTGCTTTGGCCTGGCTGCTGCACAAGGGGCCGCACATCATCCCCATTCCGGGTACCACCAGCGCCGCCCATATGCGCGACAACCTGGAGGCGCAAAGCCTCATGCTGTCTAGCGCCACCATGCAAAAGCTGGACGCCTCCGTTAACGCCAGCAACGTGCAAGGGCCGCGCTATGACGCGCAGTCGCAGTCCGAGGTGGACACAGAACAGTTCGCAGTACGGTAGATGCTATAAAGTTAATAGCTCTTTGTGCCCTGTAATATTGGGCTTGCAGCCTTTATTGTCGATTAAATGGGCTTAACGGCACTCAACGTTGGCGGCATCGTCAGCATTGCCACTGCCCTTGCAAAACGCCTGCTTGGGCCATACGCGCATGGGGCGGCTGCGGCCCCGGGTGGTTTACAGCCTGAAGCTTTGCAGCTCCGCGCGGGTTTGGTCTGCGCACTGAGCTATGTAGGCTACCTGGCTGGCCGCATCGCGCGGCCATTGCCCTGACAGGCACGACTGCTCCAGGTTAAAGCACGCCTGCGCCAAGCTTTTGGCCCCAACGTTGGATGCTGCGCCCTTGAGCGCATGGCCAGCCAGCGAAAGCGCCGCACTGTCGCGCGCTTGCAAAGCTAGCTGAATGTCATGTACCCGTTGCGGCGAATCGCTGGCAAACAGGGCAATCACTTCCCGCGTCATGGTCAAGGCGTCGTCGTCAAATTCTCTAAACTGCTCCAGACGAGTCCAGTCCATCAGTGTTGATGGGTGCTCAACCACCAGGTTACTGCCCACGCTGACCGGCGTTGCAGGCTGGTCAGGCAATTCAGAACCAGCAGCTGTAGCTGCGGTATAGCGCGCCAATACGTCAGCCAGCTCGCCCATCTGCAATGGTTTGGGTAAAAACCCCTGCATGCCAGCCGCCAGGCAACGCCGCCGGTCGTCTTCCATCACCGATGCCGTTAAGGCAATGATCGGTGGTGCTGCGCTCCCGTGGGTAGACAAGATCTGCGTTGACGCGGTAAAGCCGTCCATCACTGGCATATTCGCGTCCATCAAGACGGCGGCAAAAGGTTTGCCATTTTTTTGCAATGACCGCGCTACCAAATCTACCGCCTCCAGGCCATTGTGCGCCGTGACAGCTTCATAGCCCAGTTTGGCTAGCATCGCCAGTGCAACCTTGAGGTTAACGGCGTTGTCGTCGGCTACCAAAATGCGCCTCTTGGCAACCTCATCCGCCAAACTCCGCGAGCGCTCGTCGCGTAGGTGGCCTCGTTCTTTTGACGACGACTCCGTCGCCTCAGCGTACGCCAATTGCGCGGTGAACCAGAAAGTGGAGCCCTCTCCGGGCGCCGACTCCAGGCCCACATCGCCACCCATCATCTGTGCCAAACGCTTGCAAATAGCCAAGCCCAGCCCAGTACCGCCATACAGGCGGGCGGTGGAGGCGTCTACCTGCGTAAACGATTCAAACAACGCCGATTGCCTGTCAAGCCGAATGCCAATGCCAGTGTCTTTCACGCGAAACTGCAGCAGGGCAGGCTGTGTGCCCGCAAAGTTTTGCAACACGTTCACCGTCACCACAATCTGGCCGTGCTCGGTAAACTTGATGGCGTTGTTGATGAAGTTAAGCAGCACTTGGCGCAAACGGGTGACGTCCCCCCGCACCCAGGGTGGTACGCCATCACCGATATTGATCATGAGTTGGAGATTTTTCTCACGGGCGCGCGCTGCCGCCATGTTGCAGGCATCTGCGACGGTGGCGTGCAAATTCAGGGGTTCATTTTCTAAACCCAGCTTGCCAGATTCAATCTTGGAAAAGTCCAAAATATCGTTAATCACACCCAGCAACTGGTCGCTGGAGACGCGCATGGTGTGCACGTAGTCGCGCTGCTCGGGGGTAAGTGGCGTGTCAGCCAGCAGCGTGGTCATGCCCACCACGCCGTTCAGCGGCGTGCGGATCTCATGGCTCATGGTGGCCAAGAACGAGGCTTTGGCGCGCGCTGCAGCCAGCGCATCTTCGCGGGATAGCTCCAGCTCTTGCGTGCGCTGCTCCACGCGCGCTTCCAGGTGCTCGTTGGCATCACGCAAGGCCAAGGCTTGCTGCTCAATTTCATTGCGCTTGGACTGTATTTCTATGGCGCTGTCGTGCATGGCCGCTGACAGGGTGCGCACCTCTGCAATTTTTGCGTTTCTTTGCACCTGCGGAATCTCGCCCCGCCCCAAATCAGCGGCTGCCTGCGTTAGCCGGGCAAACCGGCGGCTCAGGCTGTACGCAAACCAAGTGGCTGCTACGGCACCAAATGCCAACACCATCAAAGTAACATACACCGATTGCTGAATGGACTTGCGTGTTTCGCCCGCAAAATCGCTGTCAGGCGCGGCAACAATCATGGTCCATTTAAGGCCTTGCGCCTCGCCAAACGGCCTTACCGCCGCAATCAGTTTTTCTGCATTGGATGGGGTGATGTATTGCTCAACTGCCGCCAACCCGCTAAGTGGCGCGGCGTTGTTCTGCTTTTGCAAGTCCAAAAAAGCCGCATACGCTTGGCGCATGGTGGGGTTGGTGCTGTCACTGGGTTTGAGGCGTTTAAGCTGCCCGGCCTCGGCCTTGAACAGGTCTTCGGGGGTAGACGTAGCCACCAAATAGCCTTGCTCATCCATCAACATGGCGATGCCATGCTCGCTGATCTTTTGGGCTTGCAGCCGCTGCGTCAAGGCTTTAAGAAACAAGTCAGCGCCCACAACACCAAGCACGGCTCCGTCTGCCGCGTTGACCACGGGTTGCGCCAGGGTAATTAGCAGCTGCCCCGTAGAGGCCGAGGGGTACACGGTGGTAAAAGCCCGTGCTTTGTGGGCCATGGCTGCGAGGTACCAAGGGCGCAGGCGCGGGTCAAAGTTTTGCGTCTCGTGCGCCAGTTCCTGGCTGCGGTCCAGCGGCTGCAATGCCGAAAAGTAGCTTCTGCTCGTGGCCTCGGCAGGTTTGATATGCACTTTGGCGCGCTGCCCGGCGTCCCCCGCGATTTGCTGCACGCCATAAAACGCACCTTGGGTGCTGCCAAAATACAAAAATGAAACATCTGGCAACATACGGGTGAGAGAAAACGCCAGCGTTTCAAACGCATCTGGCACCGCCATCATCTGTTGCACGTTGTTGGTTTGCTCAGGCGTAGGTTTTGGGCGCAATAAACCGTTTAGGAGCGAGTGCGCCTGCAGCAAATGGTTTTCAGTATCCAGCTGAACACGGTAAGCCACGTCATCGATAATTTTGTTGGACAGCTTGTCTACGTTTTGCAACGTGCTGGTGTACATCAGCCCGCCCACCAAGGCTGCAGGCAATAGTGCAAATACCAATAGGCTGCAAATCAATATGCTGCGCAGCCGCCAGGCGGGCACTGCTTTTGGGGGTAATTTGGTTTTTGCGGTGGTTGGCATGGCTGTCTATGTGACTTCGATTACAGGGACATCATCGGCGTATCCCATTGTCACCGCCTTGTGCCCCGGCAAAGCATACCCAGCCTATATTCTCTTCTGAATGCGAGAAAAGTGCACAAATTGCCAGCCAAATCGCCTGGGTGTGAAGAAGAGGCTAATTTAGGCAGACAATCACTTTATGCAGTTAGTAACTTATAGCGAGGGCAGCACGCCGTTGGTGCTCGACTCACCCCATAGCGGCACCGCCTACCCCGAAGATTTTGGCTACGTGTGTGATTTAGCCACCCTGCGCAAGGCCGAGGACACGCATGTAGAAAAGCTCTACAGCTTCGCGCCCGCACTAGGCTGTGCGTGGGTAGAGGCGCACTTTCCGCGCAGTTATCTGGACGCCAACCGCAACACCACCGAGGTTGACTTCAATATGCTGGCCGACCCATGGCCGCACCCGGTAGAGTCGCACGACCCGGCGGTATTGTCCAAACTCAAGCTGGGCAAAGGTTTGATTTGGCGTGTCACCGACGACGGCGTGCCGCTGTATGACCGCCAATTGACGGCCCATGAAGTGGAGCAGCGCATAGCCACCTGCTGGCAGCCCTACCATGCTGCGGTAAAACAAGCCATTGACGCAGCCCATGCACGCCAGGGCTACAGCATCCACATCAACTGCCACAGCATGCCCGCCATAGCCAGCAGCCACGCCACCGAGTATCCAGGCTTGGCGCACGCCGATTTTGTATTGGGTAACCGCGACAACACAACCGCCAGCGAAGCCCTGGTGCTCTATATTAAAGAGCTGCTTGGGCAATATGGGTATGGGGTAGCGGTAAATCACCCTTATAAAGGCGTAGAGTTGGTGCGCCGCTATGGGCAGCCTGCGCAGCAGCGCCATAGCGTGCAGATTGAGATTAACCGCAAGCTGTATATGCACGAGGACACGCTGCAGATGCACGCGGGCTTTGATACCCTGCGGGGGCGCTTGGAAGCCTTGGTGCGGCAACTGCTGGTGACCGATCCGCGCAAGCTGTAGTCGGCCACAGCTTGGGCCCCCTGTCGGGTTACGGCGCAGCATAAGCATGGCATATGCTGCGCTATGATCATTGCAGATGATTACTTTTTTCAGCCCCGACCATGCTCTGCACGCACCCGAGTACGAGTTTTACCGTGGCCAGCGCGTGCCGTGTTTTGAAACGCCCAGCCGGGCAAACTATGTGCGCAGCCAGCTGCTGGCGCGTGGCCATACCCTGCGCGCTCCCACGGTGGACAGCAGTGCAGTACTGGCACAGGTGCACACAGAGCGCTATCTGAAGTTTCTTCAGTCTGCCTGGGCGCAATGGCTGGCACTGGACGCGGCCAATGCCAGCGTGCAACCTTTTCCCTCGATCTGGCCGGTGCGCACCTTGCGAAGCGACCGCGAGCCCGACAACTTTATTGCCAAGCTGGGTCTTTACTCAATGGATAACGGTACGCCCCTGGTGGCGGGCACCTGGGCTGCTGCCAAGGCCGGGGCAGACGCCGCAGCCAGCGCCGCTGCATTGCTGGCCCAAGGCGAGCGGGCTGCGTTTTGTGCCACCCGGCCACCAGGCCACCATGCAGGGGCCGATTTTATGGGGGGCTACTGCTTTTTAAACAACGCCGCCGTGGCCGCGCAAGCCCTGCGCAGCGGCGGCTGCGCGCGCGTGGCGGTGCTGGATGTGGACTACCACCACGGCAACGGCACGCAAAGCATTTTTTACCACCGCGCCGACATACTGTTTGCCAGCATCCACGGCAGCCCCGTTACCGAATACCCTTTTTACCTGGGCCATGCTGACGAGACCGGTGAGGGTGCGGGCCTGGGCTATAACCTCAACCTGCCTTTGCCTGCGGGCAGCAGCAGCGCCCAGTGGTTTGGCGCGCTGGAGGCAGCCTGCACGCGTGTGGTGCAGCACGGCGCGCAGGCACTGGTGGTCTCACTCGGGCTAGACACCTTTGCAGGCGACCCAATTTCCAAGTTCAGCTTGCAAAGCGCGGATTTTTCGCGCCTTGGCCAGCGCATTGCCAAGCTAGGTTTGCCCACGGTATTTGTTCTGGAAGGTGGCTATGCCGCAGCCGAGCTGGGCGTGAACGCGGTAAATGTGCTGGAAGGCTTCGAGCAAGGGTGATGGACAAGGTAGATGTCGTCGTCATTGGCGCGGGCGTGGTGGGCTTGGCCATAGGGCGCGCATTGGCATTGCAAGGCCGCGAAGTCATTGTGATTGAAAAGGAAAAGGCCATTGGCCAGGGCGTTAGCTCGCGCAACAGCGAGGTGATCCACGCGGGCTTGCAGCACACGCCGGGTTCCCTCAAAGCCCAGCTGTCGGTACGCGGCAAGGCGCTGCTGTACGCCTACTGCCCCACACGCGGCGTGCGCTTTGCCAATTGCGGCAAGCTCGTGGTGGCCACTGACGCGTCGCAGCATGCAGCGCTGCAAGGCGTGCAAGCCAAAGCTACTGCCAACGGCGCGCCCACCCAGTGGCTTAGCGCCGCGCAGGCCCGCGCCATGGAGCCGTATTTGCACTGCACCGCGGCGCTGCATTCGCCCACCACGGGCATTGTTGACAGCCACGGCCTCATGCTGGCACTGCAAGGCGATCTGGAAAACGCGGGGGGCATTGTGGCTTTGGGCACGCAGGTGCAATCTGTCCATTTATCCAAGCAAAATGGTGCGCCAGCCCACCATTTAATGGCACAGGCAGCTACTGAATCAGCAGCAACCGAGTTGCAGGCCAGCATGGTCATCAACGCCACCAGCCTGCACGCCTGCGCATTGGCCAGGCGTATGCACGGGCTGGGCGCGCAGCACATTCCGCGCGAATATTTTGCCAAAGGCAATTACTACAGCCTGGCAGGCAAAGCGCCTTTTAGCAGACTTATTTACCCTGCGCCGCACGACGCATGGCTGGGCGTGCACATTACCCTGGACCTGGGTGGCCAAGCCAAGTTTGGCCCCGACCTGGAGTGGCTGAGCGCGCAAACGCCCGAGCACATTGACTACCAGGTAGACCCCGCCCGCGCCAGCGCCTTCTACGCCGCCGTGCGCCAGTACTGGCCCGGCCTGCCTGACGGCGCGCTGCAGCCCAGCTACAGCGGCGTACGCCCCAAAATCCACGGGCCTGGCATGCCAGCACCAGACTTTCGCATTGACGGGCCAGCCCGGCACGGCATTGACGGTTTGGTCAACTTGTTTGGCATCGAATCGCCAGGCCTGACCAGCAGCCTTGCCATTGGCGATTATGTGCGTGACATGGTGCAAGCTGCATAGCTATATATTGCATAGCAGCTTATGCTTTTGCCTGCTGGGCTGCTGGCAAATTAGGTAATATTTCCCAATCCCCCATTCTCATCAATTGTGAGGATTGATTTACCCCTCCCTCTGGCCTAAATTTGCAACCTAGCCCAACGATTGCGAGGAGAGGACACCATGAGAATACGAACCCGACAGGTCATTACGCAACTAGCCGCCACGCTGGCGTGGTTATTGGTGTGCGTTACGGCGCTACTGCTGTGGATTGGCATCAGCACCCACGCCCGCGCCCAGTCGCCTCGCGCGTCGGTGTCGCAAAACATCATGCAAAACTCGCGCGGGCCGGCGGCCTTTCCGCTAGAGCCTGCAGCGCGGCAAATGCTGGCCACTGGCAGTGCCGCCCACCGTGGCAAGAACCCACCGGCAGGGTATTTGGCAGGCCACAGTGCACCCACTCACAGCACCGGTGAAATAATATGCACGAGTACCTTGAGGCTATATATTTAATAGCTGCTTATGCCCTGTTTTATCCTATTTCCGGCAGTTGAAAGGCCATAAACCGTCTGCAAGCTAGACTACAAGCCAATTTCAACGGATTTGCGAGGGTCACCAAATGGGTGAAG
>JAYUHM010000058.1:0-16836 GCA_043766985.1 Polaromonas sp. | reverse complement strand
TCAGCGTAGCGGCATAAAGGAGGAGCTGTCGGCCCCAGGCCGACGCGGGGGACAGCCGCGTAGCTGAGTGCGCCGCCGACCTGATCCCGTACAAAAGCAGGCGCGCTCACAATACAAGGGCTTAGGTACGTCATGATTTGGGAAAAGGTCAGCGCGTGAATAAACTACTTTATGCCAGCGGGTTCATACCCAGTGCCAGCTTGGCAGCAGCCGTTTCAGGAGATTTTAAAAAATCTAAAAACGCCTGAACGACCTTAACACGCTCTGGCCCAACGCCTGTGGGAATGCCCGCCGAGAAGGTGGTGATAAACGCCGCGCCTTCAGGCAAATTGCCCACCACGCTGATGCCAGGCACGCCCAGCATTTCACTGAGCTGCTGAAAACCCAGCGCCACACGCCCGCTGGCCACCAGGCCGCCCACGGGCTGGCCCGGTGGGGGAACGACGAGCTTGTCTTTCATGGCCTGCGCGATGCCCCATTGCTCAAACAACTGGGCCAAATAGTTGCCACTGGGGCCGGTGGAATAACTGATGCTGGGCGCAGCCAGCAATGCTTGCTTGAGCGCGGCAGGCGTGCTGATGTCGGGGGCGATTGCATTGACTGGCACAGCCACGGCGACCGGGGAGTTAACCCAATCCACACGGCTGCCCACCTGCACATGGCCCGAGGCCATCAAGCGCTCTATCGCGTCGCTGGCCAGTAGCACCATGTCCAACGCCTCGCCCGCCTGCACGCGCTTGGCAGCGTCTACCCCGCCGACAGACTCGATCTGCACCGCCTGGCCACTACGCTGTGCGTATGCGGTGCTCAGCTGCGCCAGCAACGCCCTGGTGGCCATTGACGAGATACCTCGCAGAGGTGCAGTGGTGGGTAGTGGGGTAGCTTGCATAGACCAGTTAACACGTCAAAATCATCATGCCGTTATTGTCTGCCTTACTGCACGGCAAGCAACCCCAAAGCGCCCTAGCTGTTAGAACAAATACGTATAGCCAAACATTAGCTATGCCAATAAACTGATGTTATGGACTTGAAGCAAATCGAATATTTTGTGCGCGTGGCCGAGCTTGGCAGCTTTACCCGCGCCTCGGTGGCGCTAAATATTGCCCAGCCCGCGCTCAGCCGCCAAGTGCGCCTACTGGAGGTAGAGCTGCGGCAAAACCTGCTGGTACGCAATGGCCGGGGCGCAACCCCTACCGAGGCGGGCAAGATGCTGCTGGAGCATGGCCGCGGCATACTGCACCAGGTAGAGCGTGCGCGCGAAGACTTGGGCCGGGTGCGCGGCGGGCTGGCGGGCCGCGTAGCCGTGGGCATGCCCACCAGCGTGGCCAAGGTGTTGACGGTGCCGCTGATTCGCGCTTTCAAAGAGCGCATGCCCGACGCCACCCTGTCGATCAGCGAAGGCCTGTCGGTGGCCATTGGCGACTCGCTCACCATAGGCCGCATAGACATTGCCCTGCTGTACAACCCCCTGCCCTCGCCCGATGTAGAGCTGACCGAGCTGATAGAAGAAGACCTGGTGCTGGTGCAGCATGAGGCGCAGCGCAGCAAAGAAGGCCTGCCCATTACCCTGCGCGAGCTAGCGGTGGTGCCGCTGGTGATAGCCACCCGCCCCAACGCCCTGCGCGCGCTGGTAGAGGCCGAGATGGGCGCCGTAGGCAAGCGCCCCGCCATCGCACTAGAGATTGACGGCGTAGCCGCCATTTTGGACCTGGTGGCCGACAACGCCGGCTCGGCCGTACTGCCCGCCAACGCCGTGCGCACCGCCGCCCACCCCGAGCGCTACAGCATGCGCCCGGTGAGCGGCCTGCGCAGCCGCATTTGCCTGGCCACCAGCGCCCAGCGCCCCGCCACCCTCACGCAGCGCGCCACGCAAGCGCTGATTACCGAGACCGTGCGCAAGTATTTTTAGGCTGTTTTTGGCTTAGCACGCGCTCAGCCATTCGCCATGCACAAACACCACACTACTAAATTAATAGCTGCTTGTGCCATGCTCTATTGGGCTTACGGCCTATTTGGCACCAAAACCATGGCCCAGGCCGCCCTGCAGAGCGCTGCGGCCAGCTACCCCAGCAAACCCATCCGTTTGGTAGTGCCCTTCACCCCCGGCGGCAGTACCGACATCTTGGCCCGCGCCATCGGCCTGGAACTCTCCAAAGCCTGGGGCCAGCCGGTCGTCATCGACAACGTGCCCGGCGCAGGCGGCAGCATTGGTGCCGACAAAGCCGCCAAGGCAGCCCCCGACGGCTACACGCTGCTGATGGGCCACATTGGCACTCTGGCCGTCAACCCCAGCCTGTACCCCAAGCTGCCTTACAACCCGGTACGCGACTTTGCACCCGTAGCCTGGGTAGCCCGCGTGCCCAACGTGCTGGTAGTGCACCCGAGCGTGCCTGCCCGCACCCTACCCGAGCTTATCGCCTACGCCAAAAGCAAACCCGGCCAGCTTGCCTACGGCAGCGGCGGCAACGGCAGCGCCGCCAACCTGGCCACCGAATACTTCAAACTGCAAACCGGCACGTCCCTCCTGCACATCCCCTACCGAGGCACCGCGCCTGCGGTAACCGACCTGATGGGCGGGCAAATCCAGGTGCTGTTCACCGGCGCACCCGCCGTGCTGGGCCAGGTAAAAAACGGCCAACTGCGCGCTCTGGCCGTCTCCAGCCCGCAGCGGCTAGCCGCCCTGCCTGAAGTGCCTACGGTGGCAGAGTCTTCGTCTGTCAAAGGCTTAGAAGGTTTGAAAGGCTTTGAAGCCGACCAGTGGTACGGCGTGGTGGCGCCCACAGGCACCCCGCGCGACATCGTTTTGAAATTGAACGCGCAGATCAACCAAGCCTTGAACGCGCCCGAGCTGAAAGCACGCCTGAACAACGAAGGCGCTGTCGCTACGCCCAACACGCCCGAAGTGTTTGGCGAGCTAATCGTGAAAGAGATTGCCCGATGGAAGCCGGTAATGGTTTCGGGGCGGGTGAAGGCGGATTGAGCGATTAGGCCACTCTTACTCTCAACCGCGAGCTCCGCAAAGGTTCGTATTCGGGTTAGCGTGCAGCCGTCGTGGTATTTCTATAGGCGTTTTCAGCGAAGTTTTTGCAGTAACAAATCCAAACCCCATCCGCCGAACCCATACAGTCACACATCAGAGTTGATTTACCGTATAATTTTGATAACTTACATCGTTATCATTTATCATGCGAACCATCATCGATCTAGAAGACACCCAAGCTAGCCGCTTGGACGCGTGGGCCAAAGCGCAGAAAGTCAGCCGCGCTGAGGCAGTGCGCCGCGCCGTCAACCAAATGCTGGAGCGCGCCGCACAGCCCCAAGGCAGCGGCTTTGGCCTTTGGGTGCAAGGCAAAGCCGTGCCACCCGAGCGCGATGGTCTGGCGCTGCAACGCGAGCTGCGAGACGAGTGGCCCGCATGATCGCGCTGTTTGACTCCAACATCGTCATCGACTACCTGAACGGCGTAGAACAAGCAGCAGCCGAGCTAGCGCAGTACCAGCAGGCCTACATCAGCCCCATCACTTGGATCGAGTCGCAAGTTAAAGCACCACCGGGCTTGGAGGAAGCCACCCGCGCCGCCATCGATGCCAATTTCAAATGCGTTACGCTAGACGAAGCCACGTTAACCGAAAGCCTCAATCTGCGCCGCAGCCACCGCCTCAAACTTCCCGACGCCATGATCTGGGCCAGCGCCCGCGTCAACGGCTGGCAACTGGTGACACGCAATACCAAAGTTTTTTTGCCGACCTGGGCGGGGATTCGGTTGCCGTATGTGTTGTAGTACAGAATGTTGGCATCGCAAGTTGATCGCCTGTTGACTCGCTTTTCTGCGAGTCAACGCAATGGCAACGCGAATGGCGTACTGACCACCCACCACATTACCACCCCCGTTGGCCCTGTCAGCACCTACGACTCGGGAACGGATTATTCCTCTACAAAACCCTGCGTCATCCTCGTCCCCGACGGCCCCAACGTCATCGAGCATTACGAAGAGCTGATCGCCCTGCTTACTCCGCACCTGCGCGTAGTGTGCTTCGACATGCCGGGCTTTGGGTTTTCATTACCGCAAGCGTCCTACGCGCACTCACTAGACCAAGGCGCGCAGGCGGTGCTGGGGGTGATGGACTCTTTAAAAATTGACACCGCCACGTTGGCGTTTAGCTGTGCCAACGGTTTTTACGCCCTACGTGCGGCGCAGATGGCACCGCAGCGTATTACGCGTTTGGTGTTGTCGCAAACCCCCTCGCTTACCGCCATGCATGCGTGGACCGCGCGCGTGGTGCCGTGGCCTCTGCGCGTGCCGGTGCTGGGGCAGTTGGCAGGCTGGTTGTTTAAGCGCAAGGCGACGCATGGCTGGTACCGCATTGCGCTGCCGCGCAGCACGGATGCCGCGCCCTACCAAGAGAAAACACTGACTGCGTTTAACGGTGGTGCCTGTTTTTGCCTGGCGGGCGTGGTGCAAGGCCTGGCGCGCGAGATGCCGGCATCGCTGCACGGCGTTACCACGCCATGCACCCTGGTGTGGGGCGGGCTAG
Organism: Polaromonas sp.; assembly: GCA_043766985.1. Taxonomy (GTDB): domain Bacteria; phylum Pseudomonadota; class Gammaproteobacteria; order Burkholderiales; family Burkholderiaceae_C; genus JAAFIP01. Next base: position 12,301 of record JAYUHM010000058.1, on the reverse strand, counting down.
ACCATTCGCACAAAACCACCCAGCCGCATTCCTTGCTGGACTGCGCCGCGCAGGCCGACATCGTGCACTTTGAGGACTGTGGGCACTTCCCGGATATTGAGCAGCCTGCGCGCTATGCGGCGGTATTGCTGGAGCGGATAAGGGCAGGCTAGCTACGCATCTGCGTAACTCCGCCTGCCCGAGGTGCATAAAATAATAACGTTATTAGCCTCTAGCCCAATAGAATATTGCACAAGCAGCTACTGAATAAATAGCATGCATCCGTCGCACTTAGCTTAGTCCTTATCGTCGTCTTTGTCATCATCTGGCGCACCGGGCGCCCGCGCAAGCCGCAGCACTACGCCGGTGGTGCCGTTGAGTGTGCCGGTGCCGTTGGCCAGCAGGTACAGCTCGCCATCGTGGTCTATGCCCCAACCCAACACTGCGAGGCCCAATGCAGTGCGACCGGTAACCTGTATTTCTTCGACCCGGTTGTTTTTGCCCAGCGTGTAGAGGTGGCCATTCGCGGCCTCGCCAATTTCGGCTGAATAGTCGCCAAACACATATTTGCCGCGCAGCTGTTTGATCTTGTCGCCCCGGTACACAAAGCCTCCAATCACCGAGACGCGTATCTCGGGCAGGCCTGCTCCATCCACGTGGTCGTACTGGGCTATCGGGTCTATCAGACCTGCGGGCAGGCCGGGGCTGTTTTGATAGACATAGCCTTTGCCGGTATCAGGCGCGGGGCGGCCGTTGCCAGTGTCAAACAAGAAGGTGCCTTCCTTGATGGGCCACCCATAGTTGCCGCCTTTGACCACCACATCGACTTCTTCAATATCATTTTGCCCTACGTCGCCCACAGAGAGCTTGCCGGTTTTCTGGTCAAACGACATGCGGTAGGGGTTGCGAAAACCGTAGGCGTAGATCTCATCAGCGCCGGCTTTACCTACGAAGGGGTTGTCTGCGGGAACGCCATACTTGCCATTGGCTGAATTGCGGCCCAGCGGGTCGATACGCAAAATCTTACCCAGCACATTGCCGTCTGCCAGGCTTTGGCCGTTACCGCCTGCTACGTGACCGGGGCCTTCATCATCCGCGGCGCCACCGTCGCCCACTGAGATGTAGAGCATCTTGTCGGGGCCAAATACCAGGGTGCCGCCGTTGTGGTTGAACTGCGGCTTGTCAATGCGCATCATCACCCGGGCGCTGTTGTAGTCCACTGGGCTGTCTTTAACGCCGGGCTGAGCTACTTTCCATTCAGTAATCACGGTGTGGCAATCGGGCGCAACGCCAGCGGGCTGTGTGCTGAAGTCGGCCTTGCCCACCGCAGGCTGCGAGGTGAAGGTATAGAAAAAACCGTTGCGTTTGAAATCAGGGTGAAAGGCAATGCCCAGCAGGCCACGCTCGTCGTAGTTAAGTGGCGGAAACAAACCGACCTTGACGATACGGTCAGTCACGTCCAAAAACACCGATGGCGAGCCGCCGGGTGAGCGCTCTGAGACAGACACGCGGTAGAGTTTGCCCACCTGATCGGCCACATAAATATGGTTTTCATCCCCAGGGGCCACTGCCGAAGCCACTGGCGATATGAGGCCGCTGGCGACAGGCTTTAAATCGACGGTGATATTACTCGAGGGGATGAGTGCGGGAATCGGGTCTTCCAGCCGCACCGGGCCGGCGCTCAGCGCAATGCCGGGCGCAGCTACCAATACAGTAGTGATTAATACCGCTGCAGCGCTGTGGCGGGCGAGCCAGCGGGTGGGGGTGGCAAACAGGCCACGTTGCAGGGCAGGTATCCGGTTCAAGGTGAACATAGTGTCTCCTGACATAAAAATGGCGATGGTTTTTATGGTTGAGCGTGCTGACCTGTACGTTCGTTGAACACACCGCCCAGTGGTTGGGGAAAACAATATACACAGTGTGGGCTCTGGACAGAGTGTGTAAAAGTATTCTGTTGTAACGAATCACTCCCAAGAATCAGACTGTGCAATACAAAAACACCACCATCACTTCAAGTAACAGGTTCGCCATTCGTGGGGAGATCGCGCGCCGTGGGCTGCTTTATCGCCGCATGATGCGACCGCGCCTTGCACCTTGGTATGGGCACGCTCGACCGTTCGCATAAGCAACCCAGCCACAGTCGTTTTTAGACTGCTCAGCGCAGGCCAATATCGTGCGCTTTGACGACTGTGGGCACTTCCCGGATATTGAGCAGCCTGAGCGGTTTGAAGCCCTGCTGTTGCAGAGAATTGTGGCGCCTTCGCAGCGACCTACATCAGGCCACGACAACAATGGGGAAATTGGCCAGTAGCCCATCCGCGCTGGGCGCAAATGCCACGGTGATTGCTGCGCGGTCGTCGCTTGGCAAGCTGCGCCACAAAAAGTCGCGCTCGTTTTGAGGGGCGCCCTGCACATACAGCTGGGTGGTTAGCAAGTGCCGTGCGCCGAGCTTGACCTTGACGTGAATATGCGGTGCGCGGCCGCTGTAGGCTACCGGGCGAATGGTGCGAAAGCGGTATTGGCCGTCAGCCCCCACAACCACTTTGCCAAAGCCTTGAAAGGTCTTGTCGGCGCGGCTTCCATCGCCAGGGTGGTCGTAATGGCCGGCTTCGTCACACTGCCAAATCTCCACTTGTGCGCCTGCTACGGGCTTGCCTTGCATATCGACTACGACGCCCTCCACCCAACTGGGCTGGCCACGGCCGTACACCATGGCGCCGTTACGCAGCAAGTCGGCGTCGCTGTCTTTAGGCAGCTCCACAGGGTAGAACGGCCCTTCGGTTTGGCTGGGCGTTGCACGCCGCTTAGCCTGCGCCTGAGCGCGTGGCCCAAGCCATAGCGCTGGCGCGGCAACCAAGGCGGCGGCGATGGCGCGCCGCTGGTATCGAGCGGTCGAAGGCGGGGTTGGGTTAAGCATGCTGTCACCTCAAAAGATAGTGTGTAGACAGGGCAATTTCACATAAAGTTTCCGTGCAAAGCAAAACGCCGCATTGAAGCGGCGCTTTGATGGTTTGGTTACATCGCGTAGGGCATGCTTAACGCTCAACACACAGCGACACACCCATACCGCCGCCAATGCACAGCGCAGCCACGCCGCGCTTGGCATTGGTACGCTGCATCTCGTGCAACAGGGTTACCAAAATACGGCAACCAGACGCACCGATGGGGTGACCAATAGCAATGGCACCGCCGTTGACGTTGACCTTGCTGGCGTCAATGCCCAGCTCTTTGTTGACGGCGCAGGCTTGGGCGGCGAAGGCTTCGTTCAACTCAAACAAGTCGACGTCAGAGGCCTTCCAGCCCGCGCGCTCCAGCGCCTTGCGGGTGGCGGGCACGGGGCCCATGCCCATGGTGGCGGGGTCCAGGCCGCTGGTGCCAAACGACACGATGCGTGCCAGCGGCGTGAGGCCTAATGATTTGGCTTTGGCAGCAGACATGACGACCACGGCTGCAGCACCATCGTTCAAGCCCGAGGCGTTGCCCGCAGTTACGCCACCGGCTTTGTCAAACGCAGGGCGCAGGCCAGCCAGCACGTCGGCAGTGGTTTTTTTGTTGATGAACTCGTCGGCGTTAAAGACAATCGCATCGCCCTTCTTTTGTGGAATCACCACGTCCACAATCTCCGCAGCAAACTTGCCAGCGGCTTGCGCAGCAGCGGCTTTGGTTTGCGAGCCCAGCGCCAGCGCGTCTTGCGCCTCGCGCGTAATACCGTGTGCCTTGGCCACGTTTTCGGCGGTGACGCCCATGTGGTACTGGTTGTACACGTCCCACAGGCCGTCGACAATCATGGTGTCCTGCATCTTCCAGTCGCCCATGCGCTGGCCGTCCCGGCTGCCCATCAGCACGTGCGGCGATGCGCTCATGTTTTCTTGGCCACCAGCAACCACGATTTCGCTATCGCCCCAAGCCACGGCCTGGGCGGCCAGCATAACGGCCTTCAGGCCTGATCCGCACACGGCGTTGATGGTGAGTGCTGGGGTTTCTTTGGCTACACCAGCTTTCATCATGGCTTGGCGTGCCGGGTTTTGGCCACTGCCAGCGGTAAGCACCTGGCCCATGATGACTTCGCCAATTTGCGATGCGTCCAGCTTGGCGCGTGCAATGGCTTCTTTAATGACGATAGCGCCCAGCTCGGTAGCGGGCACCTTGGCGAGCGAGCCGCCAAACTTGCCAACGGCGGTGCGGGCGGCGGATACGATGACGATGTCTTGCATTTTTTCTCTCTTTGGTTAATTGGTTAAGGGGCTGGGGGGTTGAATACGAATACGGGGATTTTTTGAACGCAGAGGTCGCGAAGGTTACGCAGAGATCGCAGAAGAAGACAGAAAGGAATACAAAAATAAAATACCAAAGTTAAGAAAAATTTAAACCTACTGACTGATGAATACAAGACTACGGTATTGAATTTTAAAAAATAAATTGCATTCTCTTTTTGTTTTTCTTCTTTTTGTTTTTCTTCTTTTTGTATTCTTTCTGTATTTCTTTTTTGCGCCCTTTGCGTAACCTTAGCGCCCTCTGCGTTCAAAAATTCTTCTCTTCAGTTTTCGGTATTAAGCCTTAGCCTTCACATACCTTCCAGGCGCAGGCTCTATCACTTTAAATTTAGCACTTCCATAAGTTTTAGGTGCAGCAATTTGTTTACCAGCATAGGGTTTTAGCCATGCACACCAGTCATCCCACCAACTGCCCGGCACCTCGGAAGCGGTTTTTAGCCAAGCCTCGTGCGTGGCGGGGAACTGGCCTTCTTTGCCTATCCAGTGGCTGCGTTTTTTGGCAGCTGGCGGGTTGATTACCCCCGCAATATGGCCGCTGGCGCCCATGACAAAACGCTTTTTACCTGGCAGCACCTGGGTTGACGCATAGGCGCCGCCAATCGGCACGATGTGGTCTTCGCGGCTGCCATACAGGTACATGGGGATGTCTACCTTGCGCAAATCCAGTTTAGCGCCGCACACCGTGGCCTGGCCGGGTTTAACCAGGTTGTTCTCATGGTAGGTGTTGCGCAGGTACCAGCAGTACATGGGGCCGGGCAGGTTGGTGCTGTCGCTGTTCCAGTACAGCAGGTCAAACGGCGGTGGGGTTTCACCCTTCAGGTAGTTGCCCACCACGTAGTTCCATACCAAATCATTGGGCCGCAAAAAGCTGAAAGTGCTGGCCAGCTCTTGGCCTTTCAGCAGGCCGCCTTGGCCGATTTGCTTCTCGCGGTACTGGACAAACTGCTCGTCAATAAAAATGTCCAAAATACCAGTATCGGTAAAGTCCAAAAGCGTGGTCAGCAGCGTGGCGCTGGCTACCGGCTTTTCGCCACGCGCAGCCAGCACAGCCAGTGCGGTCGTCAAAATGGTGCCGCCTACGCAAAAACCCAAGGCATTGATCTGCTTAGCCCCCGCAATGCTTGCACAGGTTGCTATGGCTTTAATAGCGCCATCGTTGATGTAGTCGTCCCAAGTGGCGTTTTGCACCGATTCGTCGGCGTTGCGCCAGCTCACCACAAAAGTGCGGTGGCCTTGGGCTACCAAGTGGCGCACCAGCGAGTTGGCCGGTTGCAAATCCAGAATATAGTATTTGTTGATGCAGGGCGGCACTACCAAGTAGGGCTTTTCAAACACTTTGGCGGTTAGCGGCTTGTATTCTATCAACTGAAACAGCGCGTTCTCAAACACCACGGCGCCTTCGGTGGTGGCCACGTTGCGGCCAATCTCAAACTGGCTCTCGTCGGTCATCGACATATGGCCTTGCTTGATGTCGGCCAGCATGTTTTGAATACCCTTGCTGATGCTTTCGCCCTGGGTCTCGATGGCGCGTTTCTGCGCGTCGGGGTTAAAGGCCAAAAAGTTGGACGGCGCGCTGGCGGCCAGCCACTGCTCTACGGCAAAACGCATTTTGGCTTTGGCCTTGGCGTCGCCTTGCGCGGCGTCCACCATTCCCATCAGGGTGCGGGCGTTCAGCAGGTATTGCTCAGCCGCAAAAGCCGACACAGGGTTTTCGCCCCACGCATCGGCCGCAAAACGCCGGTCGCCTTTGACAGCGTGCGTGGTCAGGCTTTGCGTCCACAGGGTTTGCGCTTCTTTGAGGTAGTTTTGCTGCAGGGCCAGCAGTGCCTCGGGGTCAAACGAGAACTGCTCGGGCATGTCGCCCCAAGGTGATTGAAAATCCATGTTGTCTCCGTTGTGGGCGCATCTCAGCACGCTCCGCGTTAAGGGATAACCCTAATTATTTACGATTTGCTGCTGCGTCGCAACAATTATTTAGGCATAAGCTTCAGCACCGCTATTTTGACCGTATTCTTGCCCACTATGTACCTTGTAGCAATAGCCTGGATTTACGTCGCCCTGATGATGGCCGTGGCCGAGGCCACCAATACCAACGGCACCGTCATCGGCGCCATCGTCACCTTTGTGCTGTACGGCGTGGTGCCCGTGAGCATTGTGATGTACCTGCTGGGCACGCCGTCGCGCAATAAAGCCCGCAAGGCGCAGGAGCGGGCCGAGTGGGTGGCGCAGCAAAATGCCATGGCTGTGCAAGACGCGGCAACCGTAGCTGACTCAGCCACCCAGCCAGACGCAAGCAGCCATGCGGCCGGTGCTACCCAGCCGGGCAGCGTCGCGCCGGTGCGAAAAGAACTGTAGCGGGTTGCCAACGGTGCACCACGGCGCGCTGCCGTCGTTGCCGTAGATGTGGGTAATGCCCAAGGCCTGCAGCCGCGCGCGGGCCAAGCCGCTCAGGTTGCAGAGGTATTTGTCTGGCTGCACGGGTGCGCTTTGCGCGCCAGGCACGCCGGGCATGATTTTTTGAAAATGTTTTGCCGCGCCCGGCTGGGCCGCCACAAAGGCGGCTTGCACCTCAGCCCCCACCTCAAACGCGCTGGGCCCAATACACGGCCCCAGCCAGGCCAGCACCTCGTTGGCAAGGCTGCTCAAATCGCCAGGCACTATATTTTTAATAGCATCTTGTGCTATGTTCTGTTGGGCTAGGGGCATAAATGCGTGGTAAGTTTGCTCTAAAACCCCCACCCCGCCCTGCCCCAGCAGCCCGCGCCATCCGGCATGCGCAGCGGCCACAAAGCTGCCAGAGCGGTCGGTAAACAGCACTGGCAAACAGTCGGCCACCATGATGGTGCAGGCCACCCCGCGCTGGGTGGTAATGCAGGCATCGGCCACGGTGCCGTCGGGGGTTTGGGCGTCCAAGCAGACAACGTCCACCCCATGCACCTGCTGCAAAAACACCGGCCGCACCGAGATGCTTGCCTGCAGGCGCTGGCGGTTTTGCAGCACATGCGCGGGGTCGTCGCGCACATGGTTGCCCAGGTTAAGCGAATCAAACGGCACTAGCGACACGCCACCGGCGCGCGCGGTGAAGGCCGCCTGCACGTGGGCGGGCGCTGGCCAGTTGGGGTGGATGACGTCTGGATGCAGCATGGCAACCAGCTCAGTGGTAGCGCTGCTGCGCTACATGCCACACTTGTAATACCTGCACAGTATCAGCGCTCACCCGGTAGGACACCAAATAGTTTGGGTGCACAACCAATTCACGCACACCGTCAAACTCGGTGCGTCGCCCCATAAACGGATGGGTTTGCAAGAGGTTGACGCTTTTGCGAATTTGCCTAAGCAGCTTGGTGGCCGCTTTGGGGTTGTCTTGCGCGATGTACTCGCCCACGCCGTCCAACATTCGGTTAGCCATGACTGTCCACACACCGCGCATCAGGCGCCGTATTTCTTAAAGGTGGCGTCGACTTCTTCATCGCTGGCAAACTCGCCACGATCAGCGGCAGCGATGGCCAGCTTGAGGTTTTCAATCTGCGGAATACGCCAATCCAAATAGTCACTTAGGGCATTGGCTGCAATCGTCGCTTTAGACTGCCCCACCATGGCCGCGTAGTTGTCCAAGCGCTCTTTCAGCTCGGGCGAGACGCGCACGTTAAATTGCTCTTTGGCAGAAGCGGTTGGCGTAGATACGGGCATGTTGCACTCCTAGCTATCAGTTGCTAGCACTAGCTAGCAACTGATAGCATTATGCACTTGTCTATGCAAAGTATTCTCGGGTACGTAACGCTACGCCTCAAAATCCGGGCAATTTTTAGGCTGCGCTTTGTCAAACGCAGGCAGCTGCATACACGCATCAAACGCCGCCATGGTTCTGGGCAAACCCGAAAAATCGCAGTCAAAGCGCTGGCCGTTAAAGATTTGCGGCACCAGGCAGCAGTCGGCCAGGGTGGGCGTGTCGCCGTAGCAAAACTTGGCTGGGGGCAGCTGCGCCAGCTGCTTTTCAAAGCTTACCAAGCCGTCGCGCACCCAGTGGCGGTACCAGGCGGTTTTGGTGTCTTCGTCCAGCTTGAGCTCTTTCACCAAATACTTCAGCACGCGCAGGTTGTTCAGTGGGTGAATCTCGCAGGCAATGCTTTGCGCCAGGGCGCGTACACGGGCGCGGCCCAGGGCGTCGGCGGGTAGTAGCGCGGGGGTGGGGTGGGTTTCGTCCAAATACTCGATGATGGCCATGGACTGGCTGAGCTTGTCGGTGCCGGTGTCTAGCAAGGGCACCAGCATGTCGGCTGACACATTGGCGTACTCGGGCTTTTTGTGGTCGCCTTTGCCCAGGTGCACGGCGATGTAATCATAAGGCAGGCCTTTGAGGTTGAGGGCAATACGCACGCGAAAGGACGCGGAGGAGCGGAAGAAGTTGTAGAGTTTCATAGGGATAAGGATAACCCGATTGCGGCTGAGCGGCCCGCCAAGTTACATTCGGTGGGTGAAAAAAGAACAGAGCGAACTCCTCAGCAGCATCGGCCCCGGCACCCCCTGTGGCGCGCTGATGCGCCACTACTGGCAGCCCATTGCCTTGGTAGACGAATTTAACCCCCAGCTGGACCCGCGCATGTCCACCCCGCGCGGGCCGCGCCCGATGAAGGCGGTGCGCGCCCTCGGCCAAGACTTTGTGCTGTTTCAAAACGCGCCGCTGGCCGATGGGTCAATCAGCTACGGCTTGCTAGACCGCGACTGCCCGCACCGGGGTGCAGATTTAAGCTTTGCCCGCTACGAGATTGCCGTGGACGGCCAAGGCCACACGCAAACGGGCATTCGCTGTCCCTTTCACGGCTGGAAGTTTGCCGCTGACGGTACGTGCCTGGAAACCCCCGCCGAGCCCGAAGGCAGCCCCCTGTGCAACAGCGTGCGCCAGCGCAGCTACCCGGTGCTGGAAAAATCCGGCGTGCTGTTTGCGTGGCTGGGCGACGCAGGCACCACACCCCCGCCCTTCCCCGCTTTTGACTGTTTTGCCGCCCCTGCCAGCCACACTTTCGCCTTCAAAGGCCTGTGGCAAGCCAACTGGCTGCAATGCTTTGAGGTAGGCATTGACCCGGCCCACCCCTCCTTCTTGCACCGCTTTTTTAACGATGCGGCTTTAGGCGACGTGGGCGACAACGCAGGCGGCAAGCAGTTTCGCAGTGCCAGCGCGGGCGATGTAGACGGCCAGCATTGGCCCATGACCCGCGTGATGCGCGAGCTGCACCGCCCCGACATTCGCTGGGAGCCCACACCTGCGGGCATGCGCCTTACCGCACTACGCCAACTGAGCGACAAAACCATGCACGTGCGCGTCACCCACGCCATCTTCCCGCACACCTTCGTTATCCCTTTAAGCGAGACGATGACCATCACGCAAATGCACCTGCCGGTGGACGACACCCACACCTACTGGGTCAGCATCTTCACCAGCTTTGCAGGCCCAGTAGACAAAGACGCCATGCGCGCGCAGCGCCTGCAGTACATCACCCTGCCCGACTACCTGCCCAAGGCAGGCCGCCACAACGCCTGGGGCTTTAACGCCACCGAGCAGCAAACCAGCACCTACCTGGGCATGGGCGAGGACGACATCAACGTGCACGACCAGTGGGCGGTAGAAAGCATGGGCCCAGTGCAAGACCGCACCCGCGAACACCTGGGCACCAGCGACCGAGTCATCATTGCCAACCGCCGCGCGCTGCAAAAAGCCATCGCGACGGTGCAAGCGGGCGGCGCAGCACCCTTTGTGGCCGACAGCGCACTGGCCGCGCAGATGCAAGGGCCCGACACCATCGACGGCTTTGCCCCCACAGCCAGCTGGGAGGCGTGGTGGCAGGCGCAGGCCGATAAAAAGCGTGCAGCATCACCCTGGAAATAACAGCCAGCCGGTCAATGATCATTTCACCATTTAGATAACGAAAAAAATACAACGCATGAACATCGAAGACACCCTCAAGCGCATGGCTGAATCCGACATCCAGCAGGTGCGCCTGGCCTGGTGTGACCTGCACGGCGACCTGCGCGGCAAAACGCTGATGCCGCTGGCCGTAGAAGACGCGCTAACCAACGGCATTGGCCTGGTGGGCACCCTGGCGCTTAAAGACAGCTCTGACCGCACGGCATTCAAAGTGTTTGAAGCAGGTGGCACATCGGCCTTTCCCGAGTTTGCCAACGCCGCCAACCTGGTGCTGCGGCCCCACCTGGACAGCTACCAAGAGCTGCCCTGGGCACCCGGCACCGCATGGCTACAAGGCCAAGTGCACTACCCAGATGGCCGCGCCGCACCGCTAGACACCCGCCACATCTTGCAAACCGCCTTGGCCAAGCTAGAAGCGCAAGGCTTGGGTATGCGCTGCGGCCTGGAGGTGGAGTTTCATATCTACAAAATAGAAAGCACCCGCCCCCAGCTAGACCCCGAGCTAGCCGACTGGCCCGGCCTGCCGCCCGCCGTGTCAATGGTCCACCCCGGCTACCGCCTGCTGTCCGAGCAGTGGATGGACATGGCAGACGAGCCGCTGGGCATCGTGCGCGACACCGCGCAGGCACTGGGCCTGCCGCTAACGTCGCTAGAAATTGAACTAGGCCCCTCGCAGGTAGAGGCCGTATTTGACGCCACCGACGCACTCACCGCCGCCGACAACATGGTGCTGTTTCGCAGCGCTGTAAAGCAAGCCTTAAGACGCGCAGGCTACCACGCCACCTTCATGTGCCGCCCGCCCTTCCCCCACATCATGAGCAGCGGCTGGCATTTGCACCAGTCGCTGGTGCAGCTGGGTGATGACAGCAATGCCTTTGCTAAACCCGCCCCCGCCGAGCCCGCGCAAGACTGGTACCAACGCGCCATGGCCGCATCCCCGCCAGCGCCGCACCTGGCCAAGCCCTTGGCAGCGTCCAGCTACCTCAGCCCACTGGGCACACACTACCTGGCGGGCCTGCTGGCCCACGCCAGTGCCTGCACGGCGCTTAGCAACCCCAGCATCAACGCCTACGCCCGCTTTCAGCCCCACGCACTGGCACCCCAGTCCATCGTCTGGGGCCACGACAACCGAGGGGCCATGCTGCGGGTCATCACCGCGCCAGGCAACCCCGCCGCCACCCGCATTGAAAACCGCGTGGGCGAGCCGTCGGCTAACCCCTACCTGTACTTCGCATCACAAATCTACGCGGGCCTGGACGGCATAGCGCGCAAGCTTACGCCGCCGCCTGCCACCGAGACCCCCTACAACTCCAGCGCCTTGCATTTGCCTAGCTCATTGACTGAAGCGGTGCAGGCACTGCAAACCAGCGATGCGCTGTGCAGCGCTTTTGGCAATGCGTTTGTGGCGTATTTTGCGCAGGTCAAGCAGCAAGAAATCAGCCGCTATGAAGCCGCTGCCGACAAAACCGACTGGCAGCGTCGTGAGGTTTTCAGCCGGTATTAATCACTTCTCTATGGCCACCTCTATTACTATTAACTTTATAGCTGTTCGTGCTATTAAACAGGGGGCTACGGGCCGTTTTAGCACCAAAATAGGCCAGTCCATCATGCAAGGCGCCACCAGCGCAGGCATAGACGGCATAGCCGCCGACTGCGGCGGCAGCCTCACCTGCGCCACCTGCCACGTGATAGTAGACCCCGCCTGGGCCAGCGCCTTGCCACCACCCAGCGCGGACGAGCTGGCCATGCTGGACATGACCGCCGCGCCCCGTCTGCCTACCAGCCGGCTGAGTTGTCAAATTGTGGCTACCAGTGCGTTGGATGGGATGGTGATTACTTTGCCTGAGACGCAGTATTGAAGATTGCTTTTGTCGCTTGGCGGCATTGCGGCGCTTGAGGAGGTTCGGTCAATGCGGTTCACTTATTGATCTTTCCGCAATGGATGAGACGCTATGGCCCGTTTTCGCTGAGCTTGGCTTGTCTTTTTTGTCTTGTGTCTTGTACTGGATCAGGCCGACGGTGCTACTTCAGCTACGCGGCTGTCCCCCGTGTTGGCCTAGGAGTCTGGGCGGCAGAACGATTTAGCCGAGTCCAGTTCACTCCACAGGAGCTCCAAAATTGGCTA
>JAYUHM010000057.1:0-38500 GCA_043766985.1 Polaromonas sp. | reverse complement strand
ACAGGGGCATTCGAGGCTGCTGCCGGAATGGGCGCGAACGATTTCCGAGCGTTTTCGGTATGTTTCGCGCGCCAAATAAAAAAGGCTTGACGATTTCTCGCAAGCCCTTGATATTCCTAAAATTCTTGGTGGGAAGTGCAAGTTTCGAACTTGCGACCCCTGCAGTGTGAATGCAGTGCTCTACCCCTGAGCTAATCTCCCGAAGCCTTCAATTATAGCGTGAATTGAGTGGTTTGGTCTACTTGCACTGAGCCATCTGGCAAGAAGCGCAGCGCTTGGCGGCTGAGTAAAACGTCCACCATATGCTGCTGCGCATACAGGGTTTCGTAGGTCTCTGGGGTCGGCAACGCCACCTGGGTATTCACTAGCCAGCGGTAATCATTGCGCAGGTTGTAGACAAAAAACCCCGCTTGCTCAAAAGGAGCTAGCGTTTGCCGAACATGCGGCGCTTTGGCCTCTAGCGCCACAACGAGGCGGCTATGGGTGCATTGCTCAATTAACTGCTGGCACACCAGGTGCTCTGCACCCTCAATATCCAGCTTTGCGAACGTTACCAACGCCGCATGGTCGCCCAGCGTTTGGGCAATGGTTTTTACCTCCACTGTAATGGCCCGCCAACTGTTTCGGCCCATCAACCAGTAGTCACGCTCGGTTTTTTGAGGCAGCTGCAAGCGGCAATGCATGTCGTTCTTGCGGTGAACGTAAAAAGTGGATTCGCCTGAAAAATTTGAGCATGCTGCGTGCACCACGTGCACGCGCCCAGCGTACATATTTTTCGCAATATTGCTTTGCAATTTACCAATATTCCCATGGGATGCTTCAATCGCAACTACGTGTCCGCCAGGCCCGACTTTATGCGCAAACAGTAAAGTAAAGTAGCCCACATTGGCTCCCGCATCCAGGCATACGTCGTCCTCACGAACCAGTTTGTCGATCACATTCGACAATGCAGGCTCAAAAGTACCACGATAAAAAATGATGCGATTGAGCATGGAGCTGACTGGCGAACCAGCCAGACTGAAACCGTAGCTGGCGCGGATATCAGGCAAAAAATCTCGCATGAAACGCTGTTTTAGCACGCTATAGCACAGCAATATCCAAGCCGCTTTCATCGGATCCAGCACCTTAGGCCACGCAATGCAGGCCCGCATCGAGCGCAACAAGGCGTTGCCTAACCGCGCCGCAACTGGCACAGAACCCGATGCCATAGCCCGTTGGCGCATTAAGGATTGACCGCGGCTGGTTCTGCGCTGCGCCATACGGTTTTGCCGCTGCTGGCCTTGTCAATTTGCTTCAGCACATCCTCATGCGCAGCGGCTTCGCTGTCGTTGGCGTGCAACACGACCAGCTCTAGCTTGCTCAAATCTGCGCGGACGCCGCCAGCACCTGCGCTTGAGGCGCTGGAGCCTGCGTCAATCAACAGGGCATCTTGTCCTCGGGTGAGATTGATGTACACGTCGGCCAGCAGCTCAGCATCTAACAGTGCGCCGTGCAGTGTGCGGCTGGAGTTGTCTACGCCCAGGCGGTCGCACAGAGCGTCCAAACCGTTGCGTTTGCCCGGGTAGAGCTCTTTGGCCATGGCCAAACTATCGGTAATTTTGGCAACATGCGTCTTGAACAGCGGTTTACCGATCAGGGAGAGTTCGGCGTTTAAAAATCCCACGTCAAACGGCGCGTTGTGAATGATGACTTCAGCCCCTTGAATAAACTCCAAAAACTCGTCGGCTATCTCGGCAAACTTTGGCTTGTCAGCCAGAAACTCACTGGTAATACCGTGCACGCGCAGCGCTTCTTCGTGGCTCTCGCGTTGGGGGTTAACGTAAAAGTGCTTGTTGTTCTTGGTAAGCTTTCGGTTGATCAACTCAACGCAAGCCAGCTCCAAAATTCGGTCGCCGCCGGTCGCCGACAGGCCCGTAGTTTCAGTGTCTAAAAAGATTTGTCGCATGACTTGGTCAGTGGTTTTCTTTGGCGTGGTTAATGGAGTATTTTGGAATCTCCACTACCAAATCTTTTTGCGCGACAAAGGCTTGGCAGCTCAGGCGGCTGTTGGGTTCCAGGCCCCAAGCACGGTCCAGCAGGTCTTCTTCGTTCTCGTCCAGCTCGTTCAGGCTGCTCATGCCTTCGCGCACAATGACGTGACAAGTAGTGCAGGCGCAGCTCATGTCGCAGGCGTGCTCGATCTCGATGCCGTTGTCCAGCAAAGCCTCGCAGATACTGTCGCCTACGTTGGCTTTGACTTCTGCACCATTGGGGCAGTAGTCGGGATGAGGGAGAATTTTAATAACTGGCATAGGGTTTTCCGGTTTTAAACCGTCTCAATGTTTTTGCCAGCGAGGGCTCTGTGGATACCCGCGTTCATGCGGGCAGCGGCAAAAGCTTCGGTACCGTCGGCCAGCAGTTTGGTCTGTTGCTCGATAAATTTAGCCTCTTCTGACGCTTTAGACTCGCGCACCGCGTCGATCAGGCGTTCAATAGCGCGGTGTTCTTCGTCGCTGAGCAACTGCCCATCGGCGGCCAAAGCACTTTGGGTGGCCAGAACCATGCGGTCAGCGTCCAGCCGTGCCTCGGCCAGGGCTCTGGCCTGCATGTCTACTTGCGCGGTGCTAAAGCTGTCTTGCAGCATTTTGGCGATCTGGTCGTCGGAGAGGCCATAGCTGGGCTTGACGTCAATCTGCGCTTCAACGCCGCTGATTTGCTCTTTAGCGCCCACATTCAGCAAGCCATCGGCATCCACGGTAAAGGTAACGCGAATGCGCGCTGCGCCCGCCACCATAGGAGGTATGCCGCGCAGCTCAAAGCGGGCCAGACTGCGGCAGTCTTGCACCAGGTCGCGCTCACCCTGCACCACGTGCAGCGCCAGCGCGGTTTGACCGTCTTTGTAGGTGGTGAAGTCTTGCGCCATCGCAGTGGGAATCGTTTGGTTGCGCGGCACAATGCGCTCTACCAAACCGCCCATGGTTTCAATACCCAGGCTCAGTGGAATCACGTCCAGCAGCAGCAAGTCGCCCAGCGGGTTGTTGCCAGCAAGCTGGTTGGCCTGAATGGCGGCACCCAGGGCCACTACTTCGTCGGGGTTCACGTTATTAAGCGGCGGTTTGCCAAAAAACTCGGCCACCGCGCGCTGCACCTGGGGCATGCGGGTAGAGCCGCCTACCATCACCACGCCTTGCACGTCGTCTTTGTCCAGCTTGGCATCGCGCAGGGCTTTGCGCACGGCTTGCAGAGTTTTGGCGGTGAGGTGTGTGGTGGCGTGCTCAAAAGCCGCAACTTCAATAGATAAATCGGCTGTACCCGAGGAAAGAATAGCACGAGCAGCTACCAAATGTGTAGCGGACAATTTTTCTTTCACATCCCGGGCCAGCATCTTGATGGCCGCTTTGTCTTGCGCGGTTGCGGCAGTTAAGCCGGTTTGTGCCAGGATCAAATCTGCCAGAGCGCGGTCGTAGTCGTCGCCTCCCAGAGCGGAATCACCACCTGTGGAGATCACCTCAAACACACCTTTGGACAGGCGCAGAATAGAGATGTCAAAGGTGCCGCCGCCCAGGTCGTACACGGCATAAATGCCTTCACTGGCGTTTTCCAACCCGTATGCAATTGCCGCTGCCGTTGGCTCGTTGATCAAACGCAGCACGTTGATGCCCGCTAGTTGCGCGGCGTCTTTGGTAGCCTGGCGCTGCGCGTCGTCAAAGTAGGCGGGCACTGTAATGACAGCACCATACACGTCGTCACCCAAGCTGTCTTCAGCCCGAAAACGCAGCGTTGCCAAAATTTCGGCGCTCACTTCCACGGGTGATTTTTCGCCGTGGACGGTAGCAATTTTGACCATGCCTGGCTGGGCCAAGAGCTTGTAGGGCAGCTTGTCGGCGTTGGCAATGTCGTTCATGCCGCGACCCATCAGGCGCTTGACGCTGGCAATGGTGTTCTCGGGATCAACGCTTTGCGCGGCTTGCGCCTCGTAGCCAATCTTGCGGCCATTGCTGGGCAAGTAGCGCACCACGCTGGGTAATAACACCCTGCCCTCTTCGTCTGGCAAACACTCGGCTACGCCGCTTTTGACGGCTGCAACGAGTGAGTGTGTGGTGCCCAGGTCAATACCTACCGCGATGCGACGGGTATGCGGGTCAGGGCTTTGGCCCGGTTCGGAAATTTGTAATAACGCCATGGTTTTTCGTCAATCCACTATTGTCCCAAAAGCTCGTAGCGTGCTTCAATGTCTTGGGCAAAGCGCTCAATAAACATAAGGGCTCTGACAGCTTGGGCTGCGGATAAATAATCTTTCTTTTGGTCCAGCAAATGCTCTATTTCTGATAGCTGCTTGTGCTTGTATTGATTGGACTGCAGGCTTATTTCGTCTAAATTTTCGGTTGTTTTTGCATCGTCCAGCTCCTCGCGCAGCTCGATCTGCTGCATCAAGAAAGCACTGGGCATAGCCGTGTTATTTTCAGCGTTGATGGGCGCGTTGTGCAGCTCGCAAATGTAAGCGGCGCGTTTAACGGGGTCTTTAAGCCGTTGGTAGGCCTCGTTGATGCGCACGCTCCACTGCATGGCCACACGCTGCGCTGCTGTGCCGTGCGAGGCAAACTTGTCTGGGTGCGCCTCGCGTTGCAGGTCTTTCCAACGGGCGTCGAGTTGGGCGCGGTCTTGGGCGAACTGCTCGGCTAATTGAAAGAGTTCGAAATCGGTAGACTGAAGATTCACGCAAGCCAACTCAAACGCGGAAACTCTCGCCACAGCCGCAACGGTCACGCTCGTTGGGGTTGTTAAATTTAAACCCCTCGTTGAGGCCTTCGCGCACAAAATCCAGCTCGGTACCGTCGATATAAGCCATGCTTTTGGGGTCGATCATCAGCTTGATGCCCTGCGTCTCAAACAGCACGTCTTCGGGCGCTACGTCATCAACGTATTCCAGCTTGTAAGCCAAGCCAGAGCAGCCGGTGGTTTTAACGCCCAAGCGTACACCCACACCCTTGCCACGCTTGGACAGGTATTTGGTGACGTGCTTTGCAGCGGCGGGAGAAAGAGTAACTGCCATAGTGAATCAAATTTCCGCTCAGGCTAAGCTTGTCGACAGTGCCCGACAAACCCAGACCAGACGGCTTTAAAAAAATTAATGAGCTGCAACCTCTGCCACTGCCACGCCATGCTTTTGCTTGTAGTCGTTTACAGCCGCTTTGATAGCGTCTTCGGCCAAGATAGAGCAGTGAATTTTGACAGGCGGCAAAGCCAGTTCTTCAGCGATTTGGCTGTTTTTCAGCGCTGCTGCCTGGTCCAGGGTTTTGCCTTTGACCCACTCGGTCACAAGTGAGCTAGACGCAATCGCCGAGCCGCAGCCATAGGTTTTAAAGCGCGCGTCTTCGATCACGCCGGTGACGGGGTTGACCTTGATTTGCAACTTCATCACGTCGCCGCAAGCGGGGGCGCCGACCATGCCGGTGCCTACTGTGTCGTCGCCTTTTTCAAAGCTGCCGACGTTGCGGGGGTTTTCGTAGTGGTCTACGACCTTTTCAGAATATGCCATTTTGTTTACCTCTTAGTGTGCTGTCCACTGAATGGACGAAATATCAATGCCTTCCTGGTACATGTCCCACAGCGGGCTCATGTCACGCAGCTTGGCGACGTTCTCTTTGATCGTTGCAATTGCAAAATCAATCTCAGCCTCGGTCGTCCAACGGCCAATCGTCATGCGCAGGCTGCTGTGGGCCAGCTCGTCGCTGCGGCCCAGGGCGCGCAGTACGTAGCTGGGCTCTAGCGATGCGGAGGTGCAGGCCGAGCCTGAGGACACGGCCAGGCCTTTGATGCCCATGATGAGCGACTCACCCTCAACATAGTTAAAGCTCATGTTGATGTTGTGCGGCACGCGCTGGGTCTCGTGGCCGTTGATAAACACTTGTTCAATGCCTTTGAGGCCATTCATCAAGCGCTGTTGCAGGGCGTGGATTTTTTGGTTCTCCACGGCCATTTCTTCTTTGGCAATACGGTAGGCCTCGCCCATGCCCACACACTGGTGCGTGGGCAGTGTGCCGCTGCGCATACCGCGCTCATGGCCACCACCGTGCATTTGCGCCTCGATGCGAATGCGCGGCTTGCGGCGCACATACAGCGCACCGATGCCTTTGGGGCCATAGGTTTTGTGGCTGGTCAGGCTCATCAAGTCGATGGGCATTTTGCTGATATCAAACTCAACGCGGCCTGTGGCCTGGGCTGCGTCTACATGGAAGATCACGCCTTTTTCGCGGCAGATATTGCCGATGGCCGTCACATCCTGGATGACGCCAATCTCGTTGTTCACGTACATCACGCTGGCCAGAATGGTGTCGGGGCGAATCGCCGCTTTGAACACGTCCAGGTTCAGCAGGCCGTCTTCTTGCACGTCGAGGTAAGTGACTTCAAAACCTTGGCGCTCCAGCTCACGCATGGTGTCCAGCACGGCTTTGTGCTCCGTTTTTACCGTGATAAGGTGTTTGCCTTTGGTCTTGTAGAAACCCGCTGCGCCTTTGATGGCCAGGTTGTTGGACTCGGTAGCACCCGATGTCCACACAATCTCCCGCGGGTCAGCGCCGATGAGCGCTGCCACATGGTCGCGTGCTTTTTCAACCGCAGCTTCAGCCTCCCAGCCCCACGCATGGCTGCGCGACGCGGGGTTGCCAAAGTGCTCGCGCAACCATGGAATCATGGCGTCCACGACCCGTGGGTCGCACGGATTGGTGGCGCTGTAGTCCATGTAAATAGGAAAGTGAGGAGTGCCGTCCATGACCTTGATTACCTTAAAACTATAAAATTAATAGCAAACTATGAAATATTTACGGGGGCTTAGTGCAGATATGGCCCCAAAATAACGCTAAGACTTGGCAAACACGTTACCCAGAGCAAACACCGAATTGGGCGCATTAACGCGCATGGGCTTGGCTAAAGGCATAGGTGCAATAGCGCGCTTGATCATCGGCTTGGACTCTACCTGCAAACCTTTGGCCAATTGCTCGTCCACCATGTTTTGCAGATTCACTGAGTCTAAAAACTCTACCATGCGGGTGTTCAGCGCGGCCCACAGCTCGTGGGTCATGCAGCGGCCTGCATCGCCATGGCAGTTTTCTTTGCCAGCGCACTGGGTAGCATCTAGCGGCTCGTCCACCGAGACAATGATGTCTGCAATGGTGATGTCGGCAGCTTTTCGGCCTAATGTGTAGCCGCCGCCGGGGCCGCGGGTAGACTCGACCAACTCGTGGCGACGCAGCTTGCCAAACAGTTGCTCGAGGTACGACAGCGAAATTTGCTGCCGCTGGCTGATAGCCGCCAAAGTAACGGGACCAGAATTTTGGCGCAGGGCCAAGTCGATCATCGCGGTGACCGCAAAGCGGCCTTTAGTTGTGAGACGCATAGCAAGCTCCTTGTGCCTACAGTTTTTGGATGCTCTAGCGCTTGAGGCACTAAAGCGGCAGTCTCCGCCCATCCCAGCCTCGTGGCTTTTTTAATTCGGGTTCTTATAGTTAAACTGGATCAAACAGAGACAATTCCAGTTCCCGACAATTACCGTCAAGTATACCAGATAACCAAGCGGTCTGCTCGGGTATTACGGTTTGCAGAGCCCTCAAGCGCGGCGCAAGGTGCGGGCCAAAACAGCCGCCAAACCGTCGCAGGCAGCCTCGGTCAAGTCCAATACCCGCTCAAAGTCAGCATCCCCGCCGTGGTAAGGGTCGGGCACTACCGCGCCTTGGGTGCCCGACTGCCCTGCCCCAGCCCCAGCAAACTCCATCAGCAGTTTGAGTTTGATGGCATATTGGGGTGGGCAGTCAACTTGCAATAGTGCCAGATTGTCCCAGTCCATGGCCAAAATCAGGTCAAAGTCGGCGTAATCGTCCTGCGTAACCTGCCGCGCCCGCAATGGTGAGAGGTCGTAGCCTCGGCGCAGGGCATGCGCCTGGCTGCGCTCGTCGGGCGGGCTGCCGGGGTGGTAATTGTGGGTGCCAGCCGACTCTATGTGCACTTGGCGGGTAAGCCCCGCCTGGGCCACCTTGGCCCGGAGCACACCCTCGGCGGTGGGGCTGCGGCATATATTGCCCATGCAGACCATCAGCACCGAGATCTCCTGGATTGGATTGCTGTCTAGTGGGGGTGAATATTGGAGGGTCAAACTGGTGTTACCTCATGGTCTTGGCCAATGATTTTAATTCCCCAATATCCAACGCCCCGACCCCCGGCAAGAAGCGACCAAATGCAACAGGTGTCAGCAAACCTCTGGATTGCATTTTATGGGAAATATTCCCAATTTTTCCACCATCCCCCTCTGTAAAGCCATTTTTGTGACCCCTGCAAATATGGCCGTTTGCATACACGCTTACTCACATCTGGCGTGCTAAAGCACTGCCAGACTGATGACACTGTCTCGTCGCGTGCTGTTTTGTGCGGCTTGTAATTTGCGGTTAGCGTAGATTTTCGGCTCCAAAAAACAGCGTCGGCACGTTACCCTTTTTGTAGAAACTTCTTTCACGTTAGGAGAAAGTACCCATGAAATTTAAAGCAAAACTCGCACCGCTAGCCCTAGGCTGCGCGCTGCTGGTGGCGGCATGCGGAGGTGGCGGGGGCGGCAGCGAGCCGGCTGCATCCGGTTCGGCCCCATCGTCAACGCTGCAAGTGCAAAGCAAAAGCACCAGCTCTGCCGAGACAGTCACCGTAGCCGACGCCAGCACCGGCCAGACGACGTCTTACCAAGTCTCCAAATACCTGTTCTCGGCCACCGTGACGGGTGGCAAGTACAACGGCACGGTACTCTCGGGCGATTTGTTGCTGGCGGCTAAAGAAGTTGGCTCTAACCGGCTCAAAGGCACCCTGCTGCTCAGCCAACCGCAGGTGGACGCCACATTAGCGGCCGCGCTGAAGGTTTGCCGCGACACCACGCAAACGGCCTACGACGAGGCACGCATGGCACTGAAAGCAGCAACCGACAAACTGAAGGAAGCGCTGAAGGTAGCCACCACAAAGGCCCAGGAAACCGCGGCACATCAAGCGTTTGAAGCTGAATACCAGGCAATATCGAAAATCGCTCGAGATAAAGCTACGGCAGCCTGCTCCGGCCTCTTGGCCCAAACTGGCGGCACCATGCAGATGGACGACGATGAGTTCGAAAAAGAGGACGACGGTAAAGAAGAGCGCGAAGACCATGGCCGCGCAATACCCGTTACAGGCATATTGGCTGCCGACGGCACACTGTCGCTGACCATTAAAGTTCCTAAACTGGGCAAGATTCTGGGCACGGGCAAAGCAGATACCACGGGCAATTACGCTGGCAGCTTTACCGGCCCCGATACCGCAGGAAAAGGCACGTGGACTGCTGCGGTCGTGAGCGGAACTCCACCGCCACCGCCACCGCCACCGCCACCGCCACCGCCACCGCCACCGCCTACGGCCTGCGCTGCGGCTACGTTGAGCTGGGTTGTGGGTACAAATAGCTGCAGCGCTGCCGCTGGGGCCAAAGTATCTGGCATGTTGGCTCAGCTGGTTGACACCACAGCGCCATCCACTGGGAGCGCGACGTATACCTGTACCAACGGCGTTTGGGCGATAGCGGCAATGCCCGCAGCGACTTGCACAACGGCCGCGCCACCTCCGCCACCTCCGCCACCTCCGCCACCTCCGCCACCTCCACCTCCACCTCCACCTCCACCTCCACCTCCACCTCCGCCACCGTCACCGCCAGGACCGTCGGCAGCGGCTATCGCTGGCAAGGCGTCGTTTGCCAGTTGCGCTGGGTGCCATGGCGGTATGGATCCACGCAATGGCTCCAACAACATAGCCAAAGCCGCAACCGCGAGCAATACGTTGAACGCTATTGCTAACAACACGGGGGGCATGGGCTTCTTAAGTGGGACTATTGGTGCCACAGAAGCAGCCAACATTGCCGCTTACGTGAAGGCACCGTTCTAAGCGCGGTGATTTGCCGCCGCATAGCGCGGCGGCATAACTTAAAAACCAGCCTTCGGGCTGGTTTTTTTATGTCAAATAGGCCTTTAGCCCAATAGAATATAGCACAATAAGCTATTAAATTTATAGCGTATTTTGAGGCTTAAGCAGCCGACAGTGGCACGATATGATCGCCAACACTGGCACCAAAGGCCTGTTCACGCAAGAGCGCCAACTGGTCGCGCACGCGCGCAGCTTTCTCAAAGTCCAGGTTTTTGGCGTGTTCCATCATTTGCTTTTCCAGTTGCTTGATGCGCTTGGCCACATCGCGCTCGCTCATGTCTTCTACATGCGCGCGGTCCAGGTCGCGTTGCTCGTTGGCTTTGCTGGCTTTGTCGCTGTACACGCCGTCAATCAAATCGCGCACCTTCTTGACGATGGACATGGGCGTGATGCCGTTGTCCAGGTTAAATTGCGTTTGCTTGACGCGTCTGCGCTGGGTTTCGCCGATGGCCTTGGTCATGCTATCGGTCATTTTGTCGGCGTACAAAATAGCGCGGCCGTTCACGTTACGCGCAGCACGGCCGATGGTTTGGATGAGCGATCTTTCCGAGCGCAAAAAACCTTCTTTATCAGCATCCAGAATGGCCACCAGGCTCACTTCAGGAATATCCAGGCCTTCGCGTAGCAGGTTAATGCCCACCAGCACATCAAAAGTGCCCAGGCGCAGGTCACGCAAGATTTCCACCCGCTCCACGGTATCCACGTCAGAGTGCAGGTAGCGCACTTTGCAGCCGTTGTCGCTCAAGTAGTCGGTAAGCTGCTCCGACATGCGTTTGGTCAGTGTCGTGATCAAGACGCGCTCGTTTTTCTCCACCCGAATGCGGATCTCCTGCAGCACGTCGTCTACCTGGTTGGCAGCGGGGCGCACCTCCACCTCGGGGTCTACCAGGCCAGTAGGCCGCACCAGTTGCTCCACCACCTGCCCGGCGTGCTCGTTCTCATACGCAGCGGGGGTCGCGCTGACAAAGATGGCCTGGCGCATCTTGCCTTCAAACTCTTCAAACTTGAGTGGCCGGTTGTCCAGCGCGCTGGGCAGCCTGAAGCCGTACTCCACCAGGGTGGTTTTGCGGGAGCGGTCGCCGTTGTACATGGCGCTCAGTTGGCCGATCATCTGGTGGCTTTCGTCTAGGAACAGCAGCGAGTCTTTGGGCATGTAGTCTGTCAAGGTGCTGGGCGGGCTGCCGGGGGGGGCGCCGCTCAGGTGCCGGGTGTAGTTTTCAATGCCCTTGCAGTGGCCTATTTCGCTCAGCATTTCCAGGTCAAAGCGGGTGCGCTGCTCCAGGCGCTGGGCTTCCACCAGTTTGCCCATGCCCAGCAGCTCTTTCAGGCGGTCAGACAGCTCCACTTTGATGGTCTCAATGGCAGCCAGCACCTTGTCGCGAGGGGTCACGTAGTGGCTGCTGGGGTAGACCGTGAAGCGTGGGATTTTCTGCCGAATGCGGCCCGTGAGTGGGTCGAACAGGCTGAGTGATTCAATCTCGTCGTCAAACAGCTCAATGCGAATCGCCAGCTCACTATGCTCCGCCGGAAACACATCAATCGTGTCGCCCCGCACCCGAAATGCACCCCGGCTGAAGTCCACGTCGTTGCGCTGGTACTGCATGCGAATCAGCTGGGCAATCACGTCGCGCTGGCCCAGCTTGTCGCCCGTGCGCAGGGTCATGATCATCTTGTGGTAGCTCTCAGGCTCGCCAATACCGTAGATGGCCGAGACGGTGGCGACGATCACCACATCCCTGCGCTCCAAAATGCTTTTGGTGCAGGACAGGCGCATCTGCTCAATATGCTCGTTAATGGCCGAGTCTTTTTCAATGAACAAATCGCGCTGTGGCACATAGGCCTCGGGCTGGTAGTAGTCGTAGTAGCTGACAAAGTATTCCACCGCGTTTTTGGGGAAGAACTCGCGAAACTCGCTGTACAGCTGTGCCGCCAACGTTTTGTTGGGCGCAAACACAATCGCCGGTTTGCCCATCTGGGCAATCACATTGGCCATGGTGAAGGTTTTACCCGATCCCGTCACGCCCAGCAGGGTCTGAAACACCTCCCCATCATGCAGGCCCTGCACCAGTTGTTCAATCGCCTTAGGCTGGTCTCCAGCGGGCGGGTACGGCTGGAACAACTCAAAAGGCGAGCCCGGGTAGCTCTTAAACTCGCCTTTTTTCACTTCAGGAATAACTTCAGCTAGATCTTGCATAGGGTATGTACTCAATGCCCGTTAAAATCTGGGCTAACCTCGCAGATTAATCCATTTTTGAAGACAAAAGCGGACTTCCGGACGCAGAGGGCGCAAAAGTTACGCAAAGGACGCAAAAGAAGACAAAAGGAAATTCAAAATTAAATACCAAAGAAAATTAAAAATCTTTATCTGTTTTTGGTATTTATTTTGGTATTTCCTTTTTGCGTCCTCTGCGTAACTTTTGCGTCCTCTGCGTCCGGAAATTCGGAAGTCCGCATTCTCCCCTACCGTAAACTTTAGGAAACCCAAGCAATGAGCATGTTCAGCACCGTAGAGATGGCCCCGAAAGACCCTATTTTTGGTCTGATTGAGCAATTTAACCAAGACAGTAACCCCAACAAGGTCAACCTGGCCATTGGCGTGTACTGCGACGACAACGGCAAGCTGCCTCTGCTCAAGTGCGTGCAAGAAGCCGAAAAACGCATTGCCGCCGACCCTAAAGCCCGTGGCTACCTGCCCATGGACGGCATGGCCTCGTATGACAGCGCCGTCAAAAGCCTGGTGTTTGGCGCAGATAGCGCCATTGTCAAAGAAGGCCGCGTAGGCACGGCGCAGTCGATTGGCGGCACCGGTGGCCTGAAAATTGGCGCGGATTTCCTGAAAAAGTACTACCCCACCAGCAAGCTGCTGATCAGCGACCCCAGTTGGGAGAACCACCGCGCCCTGTTCACCAGCGCTGGCTTTACGGTTGAAACCTACCCCTACTACGACGCTGCCAAGCGCGGCATCAACTTTGACGGCATGCTCGCCGCCCTGAACGCCGCCGCACCCAAAACCATCGTGCTGCTGCACGCCTGCTGCCACAACCCCACGGGCTACGACCTGACGCCCGCGCAGTGGGACCAGATCATTGCCGTCATCAAGGCCAAAGACCTGGTCTCCTTCCTGGACATGGCTTACCAAGGCTTTGGTTTTGGCATTGCCGAAGACGGCGCAGTCATCGCCAAGTTTGTCGCCGCCGGGCTGGACTTTTTTGTCTCCACGTCCTTCAGCAAAAGCTTTAGCCTGTACGGCGAGCGCGTCGGCGCCCTGAGCGTGGCCTGCGCCAGCAAAGAAGAATGCGACCGGGTGATGAGCCAGATCAAGCTGGTGATCCGCACCAACTACAGCAACCCGCCCACCCACGGTGCCAGCGTGTGTGCCACCGCCCTGAACACCCCCGAGCTGCGCACGATGTGGGAGGCTGAGCTGGCCGAAATGCGCGTGCGCATCAAAGCCATGCGCCAGTCGTTTGTGGAAAAGCTCAAAGCCGCTGGCGTGACGCAAGACATGTCGTTCATCACCCAGCAAGTGGGCATGTTCAGCTACAGCGGCCTGTCCAAAGACCAAATGGTGCGCCTGCGCACCGAGTTTGGCGTGTACGGCACCGACACCGGCCGCATGTGCGTAGCCGCGCTAAATAGCAAAAACATCGACTATGTGTGCGCCAGTATTGCCAAGGTGATGTAGTCCGCCACGCAGGTTCTGCAAACTAAAAAAGCACGCTCGGGGCGTGCTTTTTTATGTGCAATTAGGCTGTTAGCCCAATAGAATATAGCACAAGGGGCTACAAAATTAGTAGCAAGTTGCGCGTTGCGACGTCACTTCTTCTTGCCACCAGCCAGTACAAAAGTCACCTTCATGTTTACGCGGTATTCAGTTATCTTGCCTTTGCTGACCACTACTTTTTGATCTTGCACCCAGGCGCCCTGAATGTCAGAAATGGTCTCGGACGCGCGGGCAATGCCGACTGCGACGGCGTCTTCAAAGCTCTTTTTGCTGCTGGAGGTAATTTCCAAAATCTTCGCAACGGTCATAGGAACTCCTGGTAATTAAAAAGTTTACGGGGGGCCAACGATAGCTGACAAAATGGGCCGTGGCAAGGGCTTGTTCAGCTACTTTTGCATTCCGCGCAATCAGGGCCAGGCGCAGCCTAAATTGGAGGGGCAAGGCTACAGTCACAGTGAGTCCCAATATCTAGACGCATGTGTGACAGTTTCAACAGATGTGCGCATTGGGTGCAATCCCCTAGTAGCAATTACAACCAAAGCCGTTGCAAATCCGTACAATGGTGCATTGCAACAAAACGGTTTTTGTCCGTTAGAAGTTAACCCTGCCTCAGGCAGAAAGGCCCCCACATGCTGTACCAAGTCTATGAAACCCAACGTTCGCTGATGGAGCCATTTACCGAGTTTGCGCAAGCCGCAGCCAAGCTGTTTAGCAATCCGCAAAACCCTTTAGGCAAAGTGCCTTTTGCCCAGCGCATGTCCGCAGGCTACGGCCTGGCCTACCGCTTGGGCAAAGACTACGAAAAACCAGTATTTGGCATTAAAACCGTGGACGTAGAAGGCTCGCCAGTGGCGATACATGAGCGCATCGAGCTGGACAAGCCGTTTTGCGAGCTGCGCCGCTTCAAGCGCTTTACCGACGATGTCGCCACGCTGGGCAAGCTCAAAGGCCAGCCTGCAGTGCTGATCGTGGCGCCCCTGTCGGGCCACTACGCTACGCTGCTGCGCGATACGGTAAAAACCATGCTGGGTGGCCATAAGGTGTATATCACTGACTGGAAAAACGCCCGCACCGTACCTATGAGCGACGGCAGCTTTAATCTGGACAACTACGTCAACTACGTGCAAGAGTTCATTCGCCACCTGCAAGGCATTTACGGCAACTGCCTCGTGGTGAGCGTATGCCAGCCTACCGTGCCGGTGCTGGCCGCTATCAGCCTGATGGCCTCGCGCGGCGAGACCACGCCCCTGTCCATGACCATGATGGGCGGCCCGATTGACGCACGCAAGTCGCCTACGGCGGTGAACAACCTGGCCACCACCAAGCCGTTTAGCTGGTTTGAAAGCAACGTGATCTACAAAGTGCCCGCCAGCTTTGCCGGTGCCGGCCGCCGCGTGTACCCTGGCTTTTTGCAGCACACTGGCTTTGTGGCCATGAACCCGCAAAACCATGCCAAGAGCCACTTTGACTTCTTTAAAGACCTGGTTAAAGGCGATGGCGCCAGCGCCGACGCGCACCGCGCCTTCTACGACGAATACAACGCCGTGCTGGACATGGACGCCGACTACTACCTGGACACCATCGAAACCGTGTTCCAGAAGTTCAAGCTGGTCAACGGTACTTGGGATGTAGTATCTGCCACCGGCAAGACCGAGCGCGTGCGCCCACAAGACATCAAAACCACGGCGCTTCTGACCATCGAAGGCGAGCTGGACGACATCAGCGGCAGCGGCCAAACCGAGGCGGCGCACAACCTGTGCGGCGGTATTGTCAAAGCGCAGCAAAAGCATTTTGAAGTGCCCGGTGCTGGCCACTACGGTATTTTCAGCGGCCGCCGTTGGCGCGAAGTAACCTACCCCGTGGTGCGTGACTTCATCTTGCAAACCAATAAATCGCAAGCAAACAAGCCGTTGGCCCAAAAGAATGAGGCACAAGAAGCTACCAAAACAGTAGCGGCTATGCCTAAGCCAAAATCTGTAGAGGCAGCGCTGGCCAAGGCGGCGCCGACTGCAAAGCCTAAAGCCAAAAAGGCAGCTACGCCCCTGCGCGCGGCACCTAAGCCTGCCAGCACGCGCCCTACGGCGCGCCCGGCCCCCACGCGGCCGCACAGCGTGCTGCGCAAGGCATAGGCGTGACAACGGGGTGACGTGAACGCTCGCCAAGCCACCTCCGTCACCGCGCTGAGCCCGCAGGCGCTGCGCGTGCACGCAGCCCTGCCCCAAACCCAGTGCCAGCGATGCGGCTACCCCGACTGCGCAGGCTACGCACATGCCATAGCGCACGACGGCGCGCCCATCAACCAGTGCCCACCCGGCGGCGCAGACGGCGTGACGCGCATAGCGGCTATGCTGCAGCAGCCGGTGCCAGCCACCGGGCTGGCCATCAACCCCGAGTTTGGCTACGAACAAGAACGCACCGTCGCCTTCATCGACGAAGACTGGTGCATTGGCTGCACCCTGTGCATCAAAGCCTGCCCGGTGGACGCCATCGTTGGCCGCAACAAGTTCATGCACACCGTGATTGAAAGCGTCTGCACCGGCTGCGAGCTGTGCATACCCGCGTGCCCGGTAGACTGCATTGAGATAGAAATCGTCACGCCGGGCAAAACAGGCTGGCAAGCATGGTCAGCGCCCGAGGCAGCGCAAGCCCTTGAGCGCTACGAGTTTCATAGCGAACTACTTAATTCCTCAAAGGGCTTAAGGGCTAAATCGCACGAAAAAGCCTTGCAAGACAAGCTGGCTGACTTACCCGCACACAGCCGCATTACCGACCCCGCAGTGCTGGACAAAAAGCGGGGCTTTGTTGAAGCAGCGCTGCAAAAGGCGCGGGACAAAAGCGCCCGCGCTTGAGTGGCAGCTCGGTGCAACATGCAGCGGGTTCTCTCTATAGGCGTTGGAGCCCAGCAAGTTTATGATCCAGCGTAAATTTCATTGCACCAAACCCACCTTGGGAGCCTTTGTTTGTCTGGCTTTATACGAAACCTTCTTACCGTACTGCGTGCCTTGTTCAGCTACGCCAGCGTAGCGCCACTGTCACGCACTACGTGCAGTTTTTGGGTGTCACCGCTGGACACCGGCATCAGCAAGCTCAAGAGCGACAAATACTTTCAACTGGCCGAGGCCGCGCAGTTTGACTACATGGTCAGAACCGGTTTGATCGGCCCTGCCCTCAGGCTGGGTTACCACTTCGTCAATAGCGCCCAGTTCATCCGTCTTTTGTATCCTATCAAGCTGTTCAGCCGCGTCAAAGTACACACGCAGGTGGTGTATGCGGACGATAAGTGGGTTTACTTCTCGCACAGCATGGTGGTGCGGGGCATCCAGTGCAGCGAAGTGCTGGTAAAGATGAAGTTTAAAAAGGGCCGCATCACCATCAAGCCAGGCGCGCTTCTTGGTGCACATGATATGCCCAAACCTGCCAGCATCGACGCCATGGACGTATTGGCTTTGAGCGGTGTGGCACTTTAAGAACGAATTAGGTAACCCAACCACCTCAAAGCTAAGTGATTATGTAATGCACCTACCAGGGCGGTCTAGTGAGCCCAACCTATGGCTTGCGCTTTAAAAAATAGCCATTAAGTAATCATTTAAACGTTGTAAATGTGCAAATCGCACATTCATGAGAAACAAGCCGCGAACCCGACTTACTGCCCTTGCCATGCTGCGGCGCAACATGGTGTTTCAACGCCATCTTGTTACTCGGGAAACATCGCTCACAGTCTGTATTCGGATCACTTAAACATCGGACGCTGCTGCCAATAGTTCACCATAGCTGGGCTGCGCATCCATATGAAAGGACTTGATAATGGAATTTGAATTTACCCGCATGGCTATTATTTACCTGCACCTGATCGCTTGCTGCGTGGCCATTGGCCTGGTGTTTACGAGCGACATTGCCATGGTCAAACAGTTGATCAAAGGCGACCCCAACGAGCGGATGGATGCGCAGCACTTGGCTGACCTGCAGCGCACAGTGTCGCGGGCGCTGATGGCGCTGTGGATTACTGGCGCAGCTATCGTTACGCTGGACGCATCCATCAAGGGTTGGGGTTATTTTGCCAACCCGAAGCTGCAGTCCAAGATTGCCATCGTCATGCTGCTGACGATCAACGGCTTTGCCCTGCATAAATACGTGCTGCCGCTGCTGCAAAAGGCCGGCTCACTGCTGAGGCTGTCATTCAGCCAGCGGTTACTGGCTATTTTTGCAGGCGCGGTGTCGGGCGTATCGTGGTTTTACGCTGCCATGCTGGGCGTGGGCCGGCCGCTTAACTTTAAATACTCGCTGGTGGAGATTTTGGCGGCCTACCCAGTGTTAATTGCCGGCGGTTTTGTCATGATGCTGCTGCTGACCGCTTGGGCGCAGTACCGGGCGAGTGGCGATGCGCGGGCTTTTGCGGAAACCCGCTTCGTAGCGGCCTGACAACTGGCCGCGCGCTCAGGGCTGCAACGCTGCCAGCGCCTGTGCCAAATCGGCCTGCAAATCACGAACGTCTTCCAAACCGACGTTAAAGCGCACTAAAGTGCCACGGTAGGGCCAATGGGCCACCGTGGCATCACGCATACCGGGAATGTCGTAGGGCACGACCAGGCTGATGTGGCCGCCCCATGAGTAGCCGAGCTTGAAGAGTGCGAGGGCGTCGCAAAACGCATCCACCTGTTTGCTGGTGTACTGGTCCCTGAAAACAATGCTGAACAGGCCTGCCGCCTGACCGGGCATGTCGTCCTTGAATGCTATGTTTTCGATAGCTTCTTGTGCTTTATTTGATTGGGCACAGAGCTGTTTCCAGTGCAAATGCCCGGGCGATGTGGGCAGCGCTGGGTGCAGCACGGTTTCTACCTCGGGGCGGGTGTGCAGCCAGGCAGCCAAGCGGCGCGCCGCCACGTCATGCGCCCTGTAGCGCAGCGCAATGCTGGGCAGGTTGCGCAGCACCAGCTCGGCGTCGTTAGCAGCTACGCCTGTGCCCATACGCATATGGGTCAGCTTGATGCGCAGGCCCAGCGCGGCGTCGCGGGTTACCACGCTGCCCATCAGCACGTCGCCGCCGCCGCTGGGGTATTTGGTGAGCGCCTGAATGCTGATGTCTACACCCAGCGGCTGGTTGCCAGCCGCTTCGTGCACGCTGGCCTGCCCGTCCAGATCAAAGGCGTTGAAGGCCAGGCCCGCACCCCAGGTGTTGTCAATCGCGCAGAGCACGCCGCGCTGCTTGCACACCTTGACTAAGGCGATCAGGTCGGGGAACTCCATGGTGACCGAGCCAGGGGCTTCCAGCCACACCAGTTTGGTTTTATGGGTAATTTTGGCGGCCAGGTCGGCAGCGTCCATGCTGTCGTAATAGCGGTGCGTAATGCCAAACTGCACCAGCTCGCCAGCAGCCAGCACCTTGCCGGGGCCATAGGCGTTGTCGGGGATCAGTACCTCGTCACCGGTGGCCAGCAGCGCAAAATCCACGTTGGCAATGGCCGCCAGGCCGCTGGGCACCAACAGGCACTGCAAGCCCCCCTCGAGGGCCGCAATGCGCTCTTCCAGAATGAAAGTGGTGGGCGTGCCGTGCAGGCCATAGGTATAGCCCGACTTGTCCTTCCACTCCTGCGTGCGCATAGCGGCCACGTTAGGGAAGATGACCGTAGACGCTTTGTACACCCCAGTTTGCGGGGCCACAAAGGTGGTGGGCGGCTTGTAGGGGTGGTGGATGAGGTGGGTGATAGGCTGGGTCATGGGCTTATCGTAGCGTGAAAATACGGGGCTGCCAGGGAATGGGGCATCTGGTTTTTGTAGGTCCGCTACTGATCTTTGAAGATGTTGCGCACGGATGGTGGCACTATTTCAACCGCCGCAACAGTACAAGAGGCAGAAACGCTGTCTTGAAACGCCAGCCGAAACAAAGGCAACTAAAACGAAAAAAGGCCGCAAAAGCGGCCTGGAGAGTGCAATGCGAAGAAGAAATTTAAACCTTCCACTTCTCCATCAGCTTCTCGGGCGTGAGGTTGTCATAGCCCTCAAAAGGCTGGTGAATCCACGGGTTGGTGGGTAAAAACTCTACCGAGTAGTCTGGCTTAAAGCCCGAGACGCCTTTAGTCCAGATGACGGCCGTGCGCAGCTCGGTGATGGGTTTGTAGTTATCGCGCAAGCGGTCAACCACGGCTTGCAGGGTGTGGCCAGTATCGGCCAGGTCGTCCACCAGCAACACTTTGCCAGAGATGGTGCCTTGGGGGGTGGTGATGTAGTGGGCAATGTCCAGGTGGCCTTGCACGGTGCCGGCCTCGGCGCGGTACGAGCTGGTGGACATGATGGCCAGGGGCTTGTTGAAGATGCGGCTCAAAATATCGCCGGGGCGCATACCACCACGTGCCAGGCACAGAATGGTGTCAAACTGCCAGCCAGACTGGTGCACTTTCAGGGCCAGTTTTTCGGTGAGGTTATGGTATTCGTCGTAGCTGACGTAGAGGTGTTTGCCGTCTTCGGTGAGCATGCTGGTGCCTTGCGTTGGAGGTGGATAAAGAGAAAGTCGTTACTTCAAATTTAATAGCAGCTCGTGCTATGCTCTATTGGGCTGGGCGGCTATTTTATTAGTAAACAGCTTATTTTAAGCAGCAAACGGATGCTGCATCATGATGGTGTGATCGCGGTCCGGGCTGGTCGATACGATGTGGATCGGCACGCCGGTAACCTCTTCAATCCGCTGCAAATAGCGCTGGGCGTTAACGGGCAACTTGGCGTAGTCAACCACGCCCACGCTCGATTCAGTCCAGCCTGGCAAGGTTTCGTAGATGGGCGTGCAACGCTCAATATCGTCTGCGCCCATAGGCAACAGATCAATCGTCTCGCCATCCAGCTGGTAGCCTATGCACAGTTTGAGTTCGGTCAAACCGTCCAAAACGTCCAGCTTGGTGATGCACAAACCGGACAAGCCGTTGACCTGGGCGGAGCGCTTGAGCAACGCAGCGTCAAACCAGCCGCAGCGGCGGTAACGGCCGGTGACCACGCCGCGCTCTGCGCCTACCGTGCTCATGTGGTAGCCGGGCGTGCCTTCTTTTTGCCACTCTAGCTCGGTGGGGAACGGGCCGCCGCCTACGCGGGTGCAGTAGGCCTTGGTAATGCCCAAAATATAGTGCAGCAGGCCCGGGCCAACGCCAGAGCCTGCGGCGGCATTGCCTGCTACGCAGTTGCTGGAGGTAACGAAGGGGTAGGTACCGTGGTCAATGTCCAGCAGTGTGCCCTGCGCGCCTTCAAACAGCAGGTTGCTGCCGGCCTTGTGCGCCGCATTCAACTCGCGTGACACATCGGCCATCATCGGGCGAATAATCTCGGCGTGGCGCATGGCTTCGTCGTGTACCGGCTGAAACTCTATGGCCGTAGAGCCTAGAAAGGTGGTCAGGATGTGGTTATGCAGCGCTAGCAGCTCACGCAGCTTGGCGGCAAACCGCTCGGGGTGCTTGAGGTCTTGCACCTTGAGCGCGCGACGGGCAATTTTGTCTTCATACGCGGGGCCAATGCCTTTGCCTGTGGTGCCAATTTTCTCATTACCGCCTTTTTCGCGCCGCGCTTCGCGGGCTGCGTCCAGTGCGCCGTGAAAGGGCAATATCAAGGGGCAAGCCTCGCTGATGCGCAGGCGTGACTTGACTTCTACGCCTGCGGCCTCAAGACGCGCAATCTCGCCCAGCAAATGGTCGGTAGACACCACCACACCGTTGCCGATGTAACACTTGACGCCCGGGCGCATGATGCCACTGGGAATCAAATTAAGCGCGGTTTTGACACCGTTAATGACCAGGGTGTGCCCGGCATTGTGGCCACCATGAAAGCGCACTACGCCCTGGGCCGACTCGGTAAGCCAGTCGACCAGCTTGCCTTTGCCTTCGTCGCCCCATTGGGTACCCACCACCACCACGTTACGGCCAGTCGCAGCTACGGCGCGTGGCACAGCGTTTGCACTTGTTGTTGCATTCATGTCTTCAAATCCGTTGAAATTAAATAGCTTTCACCACCCACTGACCGGCTGCTTGTACCAGCTCGCGGTCACAGGTAAATTCTTGTACTTCGTGTTCATGCCCGGGCAGCACGCACACCACCGTCTCGCCACGGGCGCGCAAGCCTTGCACTGCCGCGCGCAGGCTGGCCTCGGTGCCCCAAGGCGCGCGGATAGCGGCCTTGAGCGCGCGGGCAGGCACTACGCCCACGAGCTCTTTGACGTCCAGGCTAAAGCCCGCTGCTGGCCGATTGCGGCCAAACACCGAGCCGACTTCGTCGTAACGGCCACCGCGCACCAGGGCGTCGGTAGCACCGGGCGTGTAGATGGCAAAACGCACGCCGGTGTAGTAGGCGTAGCCGCGCGAGTCGGCCAGGTCAAAACTAACGTTGACCTGCGGCTGCGCTGCCTTGACGCTGCCTGCAAGTTGCTTCAAATTTAATAGCTGCTCGTGCATATAGCTATTAGGCTTAAAGGCATTTTCAGCCTCAACAAGCACTTTTTCGTCACCGTACATGTCTACCAAGGCAGCCAGGCCCTCGCGGCTGGCGGCAGGAAAACCGGTAGTGCGTTCTGCCAAAGTGGCGGCGTCTTTCGCGGCCAGTGCAGCGTGTACCAGCTCTAGCTGGGAGGGCGTTGCGTTCACGCCTGCCAGCAGGCCGCGCACCAGGCGCGCGTCGGCCAGATCCACGGTGATGTCTGTCACCCCTGCGCGTTGCAGGCAGTCGATGGCCAACAGCAACACTTCCAGGTCAGCCTCTGAGCCTGCGTGGCCATACATCTCGGCGCCAAACTGCAGCGGCTCGCGGGTAGCGTGTGGTTTGGCCGGCGCCGTGTGCAGCACGGGGCCGCAGTAGCACAGGCGGGCTACGCCTTGGCGGTTCAGCAGGTGGGCGTCGATACGGGCCACCTGGGGGGTCGTATCGGCGCGCAGGCCCATGGTGCGGCCCGAGAGCTGGTCTACCAGCTTGAAGGTTTGCAGATCCAGCGCCTCGCCGGTGCCGGTAAGCAGAGACTCAAGGTATTCCAGTTGCGGCGGCATCACCAGCTCGTAGCCGTAGCTACGCGCGGTGTCCAGCAGCTCTCGGCGCAGTTCTTCGATATGCCGCGCCTCGGAGGGCAAAACGTCGGCAATGTGATCGGGCAATACCCAGGCGGACATGGAAATGGGCGCTAGGGAAAAGCGCAGGCTGTTAAAGGTAGGATTTTACCGGGCTTATGGCGGAGAAATTTTGCGCTCACCGGGCTTTTTAAACGGTCTTTTTGTGCTAATTTTTGCGCGCTACGTCTAGCTTAGCAGCCACAGCAGAATCAAACCCGCGGTGATACTGGCAACACCATAAAACCGAATTTGCCCGTCGTTCAATCTGAGCACCTGCTCAAACATGCGCCGCCAGCCGCTGGGTGAGATAAAAGGCAGCAAGCCTTCAATCACCAAAACCAGCGCTAGCGCCGCCCAAATATTGTCCATACCCAAGTGTGTCGCTGGCCTATCGGCTTACTTTTTAGCAGCAGCCGCAGCACCGGGGCCACCGCTACGCATGGTTTTAAAGAACTCAGACGACGAGTCCAGCACCATCACGTCGCTCTTTTTACTGAAGCTGGCTTTGTAGGCGTCCAGGCTGCGGTAAAACTGGGCAAACTGCGGGTCACGGCCAAAGGCTTCGGCGTACAAGGCAGCGGCTTTGGCATCGCCATCACCTTTGACTTTTTGCGCTTCACGGTAGGCCTCGGCAATCAGCACTTCACGCTGGCGGTCAGCATCGGCGCGGATCTTTTCACCTTCGGCGCCGCCAGTAGAGCGCAGCTCGTTGGCCACCTGCTGGCGTTCAGACTTCATGCGCTGGTAGACCGAATCGGCCACCGATGCCGGGAAATCAACGCGCTTGATACGCACATCGACGATCTCAATGCCAAAGGTTTTGGCGTCGTCAATCAAACGCTGCTGCACGCCTTGCATGATTTTGTCGCGGTCGGTGGACAGCACGTCTTTCACGGTACGCTTGGTCACCTCAGAGTTCAGGGCATCTTGCACTACTGAAGTAAGGCGTGCTTCAGCGGTTTGGATATTCGTGCCACCCGAGTTATTGCGGATGAACTGGCGGGCATCCGCGATACGCCACTTCACCAGCCAATCCACCACCAGGTTTTTCTTCTCGGCGGTTTGGATAGAGCCGGTTTCAGGGCTGTCAAGGGTCAGTACACGGCGGTCTAGAAAAACCACGTTTTGGAACGGCTGGGGCAGTTTAAAACGCAGCCCAGGTTCGGTGATGACTTCTTTGATCTGGCCAAATGAGTACAGCACGCCAAACTGGCGTTGGTCCACCACGAACAAGGTAGATGCTAAAACTGCCAGTGCAACCAGCAGGGTGGAGATGATGAGTCCGAGTTTATTCATGTTGTTTTCTCCCTATCAGCGGCCATCGCGGTCGCGTGTGCGGCTGGCATCGCGCGAGCGGGCGTCAGGCGCAGTGGGCAACGCAGGGGCGGTGGCGCCAGGCGCTGTCGCACTGGCGCTTGGCACGGTCAGAATCTCCGCGCCCGGGTTGGCAGACAGTTGCATTATTTTATCGATCGGCAAATACAGCAGGTTATTGCCCTGCTTGGAATCGACCATGACTTTGGTAACGCCACTGTAGATTTGCTGCATCGCATCCACGTACATGCGGTCGCGGGTGACTTGTGGCGCCTTTTGGTACTCGGTGTAGACTGATTTAAAGCGTTGTGCATCGCCTTCAGCGCGGGCAATCACATTGGACTTGTAGCCGTCGGCCTCTTCCTTCAGGCGCGCAGCGGTACCTTTGGCGCGGGGTACCACGTCATTGGCGTAGGCTTGGCCTTCGTTTTTCAGGCGGTCGCGGTCTTGGCCGGCTTTCAGCGCGTCGTCAAACGCGGCCTGCACCGGCTCGGGCGGCTGCACGTTTTGAATATTGACCGTTTGGATCAAAATGCCGGTCTTGTAACGGTCTAGCTGGGCCTGCACGCTTTTAACTACGTCACGCTGGATCGACTCCCGGTCTTTGTTGAGCACCGTATCCATGGTGCCTTTACCCACCACTTCGCGGATGGCGGACTCCGCCGCTTTGGTTACCGCATCATCAGGGTTACGGTTTTGAAACAGGTAGTCGGCTGCACTTTTGAGGCGGTACTGTATGGTGAACTTGATGTCCACGATGTTTTCGTCTTGCGTGAGCATGGAGGACTCTTTCAGCCCTGAGCCCGAGCTGCTGGAACCACGGCCAATTTCTACCGAGCGCAACTGCGTGAGCGCCACCGTCTCGTGCCGCTCAATCGGGTAAGGCATGCGCCAATTAAAGCCCGCCTCGCGTGTGCCTTTGAGCTCACCAAAACGGGTAATCACGGCCTGCTGGCCTTCTTGCACAATGAAAAACCCGGTGCCCAGCCAAATCATCACCGCAATGACAGCGATCAGGCCAACGCCTATGCTCGCGGACTTCATGTCAGGCTGAAAGCCACCGCCTGAGCCGCCATTGCCACCGCCGCCTTGGTTGTGGCGGTTCCAGTCGGTGGGCTGGTTGGTACTGGTGGGTTTTTTGCCGCCAAACAAACCATTGAGTTTTTTATTGAAATCGCGCCACAGCTCGTCCAGGTCAGGCGGGCCTTGGTTGGGGCCTTTGGAGCCGCCGCCCTGCCCGTTGCTGCCACCACTGCCACCGCCACTACCTATGGGCCGCACGTTAGACGGCTCTTGGGCTGGGCTGGGTGCGGGGCTGGGTGCTGCGGTTGGTGACGCTTCGGGCGCCGCAGGGGGCGTGCTGCCGTCTGCACCCGTTGCGGGCTTGTCGTCGCTGCGGCCCCATTTGCCATCGTTAAGGTTGAACATGCCGCGCAGTCCGCGCGCAATGGAGGCGGGTAGCGTAGCTAAGCGGTGGGGAAGAACAATAAGGTTCATGGGGGAGGTCGTTAAACGCTGTTAAAACGCGGTAATAAACGCATTGTGCCTAATACTCAGGGCGCATCCAAATTTGACGCAGATTCTGTATCGATGTGTGGGGCTGCTAGGCTGATATCTGTTGCAAATTCGCCCTGCTCTACTGCGCCAGAGGCGCGTTTACCCTTCACCACTGCCGCCCGCTCAGCCAGCAGCGCGCGCAGCGCAGGCAAGCCCAAACCGTCGCGCGCGCTGACGAACACGCGTGCGTGGGAGATACCGTCCAGTTCATACATATCGCGCAGATGCAGGGGCCAGCGCTCTTTTTCAATAGCGTCGAGTTTGTTAAATACCAGCACTTGCGGCACCTTGTCTGCGCCAATCTCCTGCAGAACGCGTTGCACCTCGCTGATTTGCTCGGTGAAATTGGGGTTGGAGGCATCCACCACATGCAGCAGCAAATCGGCCTCAGCCGCCTCTTGCAAGGTGGCTTCAAATGCGTCAATCAGGCCGTGCGGCAAATCGCGGATGAAACCTACGGTGTCTGACAGGCTTACGGACTGGCTGGCGTCGCCCAGATACAGCGAGCGTGTGGTGGTGTCCAAAGTAGCAAACAATTGGTCAGCGACATAGGCCTTGGCCTTCACCAAGGTGTTAAAAAGGGTTGATTTACCAGCGTTGGTATAGCCTACCAACGAGATGCCAAAGTGGTCATTGCGCCCGCGCTGGCGGCGCTGCGTGCCGCGCTGCTTTTTGACCTGCTCCAGCCGGGCTTTGGTGCGCTTGATGGTCTCTCCAATCATGCGGCGGTCCAGCTCAATTTGCTTTTCACCCGGCCCGCCGCGCGCGCCAACGGCACCGCGCTGGCGCTCCAAGTGCGTCCAGCGGCGTACCAGGCGGGTAGACAGGTATTGCAGGCGCGCCAACTCAACTTGCAGCTTGCCCTCGTGGCTGCGCGCGCGCTGGGCAAAAATCTCCAAAATCAGCAAGGTGCGGTCATTCACCGCCAAGCCGATATGGCGCTCCAGGTTGCGTTGTTGGGCGGGGCTGAGGGACTGGTCAAACAGTATCTCGGTTGCACCACAGGCCTCGGCCAAGGCTTTGATTTCATCGGCCTTGCCAGAGCCAATAAACAGCGCCGCATCGGGCGCTTTGCGTTTACAGGTTATGCGCTGCACAGGCGTGAGACCTGCGGTTTGCGCCAACAGACCCAGCTCTTCGAGCTGGCCGTCAAAATTGGGCAACCCAAGGTCGACTCCCACCAAAACGACCGATGCGGTCGTTGGGTCGTCATTGTGCAGGTGATGCTCCCGTGCCAGCGTCTTCTTCGGTGTGCAGGTTGGTAAACGCTACCGCACGGCCGGGCACAATGGTGGAAATGGCGTGTTTGTAAACCATTTGGGTCACGGTGTTGCGCAGCAACACGACGTACTGGTCGAATGACTCGATTTGTCCTTGCAGCTTGATTCCGTTTACCAGGTAAATCGACACGGGCACATGCTCGCGGCGAAGCTGGTTTAAAAACGGGTCCTGCAGAAGTTGGCCTTTGTTATTGCTCACGATATTCTCCGTGTTCAAGAGTGAGTTGATTGAAATTAGTTAAGAGTCTCGAACATACCATAGACTTCTGTAAAAACCAAAAAGTTCAGCTAAAGCCTGTGACAGTTCGAGGTTTTTAGTCTTTGTCGGCGTACGGGTTGCTGGATGACTTCATCTCTACACGCATGGGCGTACCGGTGAGGTCAAAGGCCTTGCGAATTCGGCCTTCCAGATATCTTTTGTAGGAATCCGTAACACCTTCGAGTGAGTTGCCATGCACTACGACCACCGGCGGGTTCATGCCGCCTTGGTGCGCATAGCGCGGCTTGGGGCGGAACATGCCCGAGCGCTGCGGCGCCTGAAACTGCACGGCCTCCATCAGCAGACGGGTAAGCACGGGGGTCGACATTTTGCAGGTCGCTGACTTGTGGGCCTGCGCGATAGACTTCCACACGGGGGCCAAGCCCTGGCGTTTGGTGGCCGAAATCATGTGGATGTTGGCGAACTTCAAAAAGCTCAAGCGCAGCTCGATAGAGCGGTTGAGCAACTCGCGTTGGTAGCTGTCTACCGCGTCCCATTTATTCACTGCCACTACCACGGCGCGGCCAGAATCGAGAATGTAGCCTGCGATATGGGCATCTTGGTCGGTTACGCCTTGCGTCGCATCCAGCAGCAGCAAAACCACGTTGGCCGATTCGATGGCTTGCAAGGTCTTGACGACCGAGAACTTCTCAATCGCTTCAAACACTTTGCCTTTGCGGCGAATGCCGGCGGTGTCGATTAGTTCGAACAACACGCCATCGCGCTCAAACGGCACGCTGATAGCGTCGCGCGTGGTGCCGGGCATGTCGAAGGCGACCAGGCGCTCTTCGCCCAGCCAGGTGTTGATCAAGGTCGATTTGCCAACGTTAGGGCGGCCTGCGACCGCCAATTTGATGGCCCCGGTGTCCTCTATCGCCTCTTCTTCGGCATCCAGATTCAGCGGTGCAAAAGCCAAATCCAGCAGCTCCTTCATGCCTTGGCCGTGGGAGGCAGAAATCGGCATCACATCGCCCAAACCGAGGGCGTAAAAATCTGATACCTGGTGGCCCTCTTTCAGGCCCTCGGCTTTGTTAGCCACCAGCAAGGTGGGCTTGCCCAGCTTGCGCAGGTAGTTGGCAATGTCGTAGTCTTGCGCGCTGATACCTTCGCGCGCATCCACCACAAAAATCACGATATCGGCCTCAGCCACCGCCTGGCGGGTTTGCTTGGCCATTTCTTTGTAAATGCCGCTCTCAGCCGTGGGCTCGAAGCCCCCGGTGTCGATGACGATGTACTCGCGCTTGCCCTGTTTGCCGTTGCCGTAATGGCGGTCGCGCGTGAGGCCCGCAAAGTCGGCCACGATGGCATCGCGCGACTTGGTTAAGCGGTTAAAAAGGGTCGATTTGCCGACGTTGGGACGGCCGACTAATGCCAACACTGGTTTCATGGGTTGGCTTAAAAAGTTAAGTTATTCGGGGGCAAAGCCATAGACACCGCCATTGCGGGTGACCACGACCAAAATATCGCCAGCCAGCACGGGGGCTGCGGCAACACCGGATGTATCGGTGTTAAGGCGGTTCAGGGGCGAGCCGTCTTCGCGAGACAGCAGATGTAAGGCGCCGGTGTTTTCACCTACCACGACGGAACGGCCCACCACCAAGGGTGCGCTCAAGGTGCGGTATTGCAAACGATCCGAGGTCCAGGCGCGTTCACCGTCGGTTCTGCGCCAAGCAATAATTTTGCCGTCGCTTTCGGTGCCAAATACCAAGCGGTCATCGCCATGCAAGCCCTCAGAGCCATTGGCTGGTTTGCTCCATAGCAAGGTGCCGCGCGCAACGTTGACGCAGCCGACAGCCGCCTGAAAAGCACGCGCGCACACGGTCTCGCCCACACGGCTGGTACTGCCTACCAAATCGACCAAGCGCTCGACTTCATTGGTACCGCGCGGTGACGCGATGGGCGCCTCCCAGCGCACGCTGCCATTGCCAGGGTTAAGACCTACCAAGCGGCCTGACAGACCTGCCACCAGCGTGTCTCCCACAGCCAGCAAGGTACCCGGCTGCTTTAACACCAGCGGCTCGCCGGGGCGCTGCTGCACCCACAGCTTACGGCCAGTGGTGCCGTCAAACGCAGTCACAGAACGGTCGGCGGCCAATACAAATGCCCGGCCCCCGGCCACAAACGGTGCGGTAAATGCCTGCGCAGACAGCTTGGCACGCCAGATTTCTTTGCCGCCGTCCAACATCACCACCTCGTTGGCCTTGGTAATCACCGCCGCCAACTTGCCGTCAGTGCCCGCACCCGTAGCCAAGGTGCCACCTGCGTTGCCGCGCCATTGGTCGCGCCCGGTAGTGGCGTCCAGCGCCGCCACGGTTCCGTCCACCGAGGCCAGCACCACGGTGTTACCCACCACCGCTGGTACGGCGCCCATAGGCACCTCACCCACGCGGCTGGTCCAAGCCTGGCGCACGCCAAGCAATGCGGTATTGGTGCCCAGTTCAGCAGGTTTGGGGCGATTGGCGCCACCCGAGCAGGCAGACAGCAGCGCCGCAGACACTACCAAAATAATAGCTACTCGTGCTACATTCCATTGGGTTAGAGGCTCAAATGGCATACAAATAGAGGCCGTAGGCGGCTGGCGAAGCATTATTTTTTCTCTCCGGCGCTAGAGGCTGCATCTTTGGCAGGCGCTGGGGTGACCGCGGCAGGTGCTACAACCGGTGCGA
Organism: Polaromonas sp.; assembly: GCA_043766985.1. Classification (GTDB taxonomy): domain Bacteria; phylum Pseudomonadota; class Gammaproteobacteria; order Burkholderiales; family Burkholderiaceae_C; genus JAAFIP01. The sequence goes on along the minus strand of JAYUHM010000057.1, from coordinate 8,675 downwards.
CGGTCTCTTTGGCTGCGACTGGCGCTGGGTCAACACCCAAGGCGTTCAGCTTGACCTCGACCAAACGGCGGTATTCGTTGCGCTCTTCAAAGGCCTTGTAGGCTTTTTCGTATTCGGTCTTGGCTTCGGCCTTTTTGCCTTGGGCCATCAAAATATCACCACGGCGGTCGGCCACCAAAGCAGCAAATTCCTTAGGAAAACTGCCATCGACTTGCTTCCAGGCGTCGTCATAGGCCTTGGCGTCCACCAGTACTGCTGCCAAGCGCAGTTTGGCGATGGCTTTGTAACTGTCGTCGGAGGCGTTGTCGGCCACCCAATTCAGGGTCGCCTTGGCAGCGTCTGGCTTGCCTTTGTCTTGCAGCTCGCGCGCGGCCAACAGCCCTGCTTGTTGCGCATAAATACTGCCGCCGAACTTGTCTTTCATGTCGCCAAAAGCGCGCTCTATTTTGGCCGTATCGCCAGAATTGACGGCCCGCTCCACTTCGTCGTACATGGTAGAGGCTTGCAGCGCTTGGCTGCGCTGCCAATACTGGTAGCCGTTATAGGCCGCAATGGAGCCAAACACCACAATCAGCGCTGAGCTGATGAGGTTGCCGTATTGCTTCCAGAAAGCCTTGAGCTGGTCAAGCTGCTCTTGTTCTTCGAGGTCTAAGTGTTTTATTGCCATGGTGTGATTGTAGTTGGGAGCCAGGACGCGTCTTGCAAGACCGTCCGATTAACGAAACCTTAGGCCTTGAGGGCCAGAACGAGAGCTTGGGGATTATCCAATGCGAAAAGCTGCTGGACGGCAGGGGCTTGCGCCCCACCATCGCTGCGCAAGGGCTTAAGCGCCACCTTGCCCTGCGCCAGCTCGTCCGCACCAAAAATAAGCGCGTACCGTGCACCACTGCCGTCGGCTTTTTTGAACTGGCTTTTAAAGCTGCCCATGCCCTCGCCGGCCGTAGGTGCTGCATGCATTTGCACGGCTGCGCCTTGGGCACGCAGGGCCTGGATAAGGCGAATAGCTCCGCCCAGGGCCTCAGCGTCGGGAATAACAGCGTACGCGTCGGGCACCAAGGCTGGCACCTCGACGCCCTGCTCTTTGATCAGCTCCAGAACCCGTTCGACGCCCAGCGCCCAGCCCACAGCCGGGGCCGATTTGCCGCCGATCATCTCGATCAAATAATCGTAGCGCCCACCACCGCAGATGGTGCCCTGCGCGCCCAGGCTGCTGGTGATGAACTCGAACACCGTCAGGTTGTAGTAGTCCATGCCGCGCACCAGGCGCGGGTTGATCGAAAACGCCACGCCGTTGGCCGTCAAAATGGCCTTGACCTGCTCAAAATGCGCCAGAGATTTTTCGCCCAAGAACTCGATCAGCTTGGGTGCCCCGTTAACCAGTGCCTGCATGGCAGGGTTTTTGGTGTCCAGAATGCGCAGCGGATTGGTGTGCAGGCGGCGCTTGGCTTCCTCGTCCAGCAACTCGGTATTTTTTTCAAAATACGCGATCAGGGCCGCGCGGTGCGCCTTACGCTCATCGGGTTGACCCAGGCTATTGAGCTCTAGGCGCACGTCCTGGATGCCCAGCTCTTTCCATAGCTGGTCTGCCAGCAAAATCAGCTCAGCATCGACCTCAGCGCCACCAAAGCCCAAGGCCTCGGCACCCACCTGGTGAAACTGGCGGTAGCGCCCGCGCTGGGGCCGCTCATGGCGAAACATCGGGCCCATGTAGTACAGGCGCTTGCCGCCCTCGTAGAGCATGGAATGCTCGGCCACGGCCCGCACTACACCGGCGGTGTTTTCGGGGCGCAGGGTGAGCGGATCGCCGTTCAGGCGGTCGTCAAACGAGTACATCTCTTTTTCGACAATGTCCGTCACCTCGCCCAGACCGCGCACAAACAGGGGCGTGGGCTCGACGATAGGGGTGCGGATGTTGCGGTAGGCGTAGCGCGCCATCAGGCTACGCACAATGCCCTCCAGCCACTCCCAGCGCGCCGACTCAGGCGGCAGGATGTCGTTCATCCCTTTGACTGCTGCTAATTTTTCTGCCATTTTTCTTTGATTACACTGCCTGGGCTTCGGTCTGGCCAAAGCGTTTTTCAATATAGTTTTCGACCAGCACCTGGAACTCGTTGGCTATGCCCTCGCCGCGCAAAGTCAGTGCCTTCTCGCCGTCAATAAACACCGGCGCCGCCGGGGCCTCGCCAGTGCCGGGCAGGCTGATGCCGATGTCGACATGCTTGCTCTCACCCGGGCCGTTGACGATGCAGCCCATGACGGCTACTTTCAAATTCTCCACACCCGGATATTTCTTGCGCCAAATAGGCATTTGCATCCGCAAGAAGTCGTCAATCTGCTTGGCTAAATGCTGAAAAGTGTCGCTGGTGGTGCGGCCGCAACCCGGACAGGCGGTCACGCTGGGCACAAAAATGCGCAGCCCCAGCGACTGCAAAATCTCGGACGCAATGACCACCTCTTGCGTGCGTGCCTCGCCCGGTGCGGGTGTAAGGGAAACACGGATGGTGTCGCCAATACCTTCTTGCAACAAGATAGACAACGCGGTTGCCGAGGCCACCGTGCCTTTGGTGCCCATACCTGCTTCGGTAAGACCCAAATGCAAGGCATAGTCACTGCGCTTGGCCAGCTCGCGGTAAACGCTGATGAGGTCTTGTACGCCAGACACCTTGCAGCTCAAGATAATTTGCTCGCCGCGCATGCCCATGGCTTCGGCGCGTTGGGCAGATTCGATCGCCGAGGTAATCAAGGCCTCGTACATCACCTGCTTGGCATCCCATGGCTCGGCGCGCTGGCTATTGGTGTCCATCAAACTGGACAGCAGCTCTTGGTCCAAGCTGCCCCAGTTCACACCAATGCGCACGGGTTTATTCCACTTCATGGCGGCGTCGATCATCTGGCCAAACTGCTTGTCGCGTTTGTCGCCCTTGCCCACGTTGCCGGGGTTGATGCGGTATTTAGACAATGCTTCCGCACAAGCCGGCACGTCCGTCAGCAGTCGGTGCCCGTTGTAATGGAAGTCGCCTATCAAGGGTACGTCAATACCCATTTTGTCCAGCTGCTCGCGGATGTAGGGCACTGCCTGCGCGGCCTCTAGCGTGTTAACGGTGATGCGCACCATCTCCGAGCCGGCAATCGCCAGCTCTTTGACCTGAATGGCGGTGCCAATAGCGTCTTCGGTGTCGGTGTTGGTCATGGACTGCACGCGCACCGGGGCGTTGCCACCCACTGTGACAGTACGCGGGCCCCACACTACACTGGCTTGGCGCGAGTGGCGCGCGTGCGGCAGCGCTACCGCAATGGGCTGCGGCTGCACATCCGACGGCAGGCAGTTAGTGGTCGAGACGTTAGCCATGGCAGTCCTTACTTCACCTCAAAGCGCAGTACGTTGTCACGCACCAGGCTTTCACCATCAAATGGCTTGCCGCGAACCAGCACCGTGGTTTGGTCAGCACGGCCTACGGTAACGCGCAAAGGCAGAGCGCCATTGGCCCCCACCGCCTCCCCCGCCAGCAGCAAACGGCGCAAGGTCACTTTGCCCGCCGCGTCTACCACCTCCACCCAAGAGTCGCCTTTGGCACGAAACACCACCACACCGTCGGCGGTGGCCGCGGCATTGCCATCCGATAAACTGGTAGAAATGACCAAGGTCGGGCTGGCTACCGATGGCGTCGACCGGGCAGCGCTGACACTGGGGCTCAAAGCTACGGTAGTTTGGGCATCGCCTGCACCAGCAGCAGCGGGCCGGACACCTCCGTCGTTGGTCAGCACCGAACCGGCACCCAAGGCGGTACCGCTGGGGTTACCGTCGGCGCCGGGCGCATCCATGGACGTGCTGCTTTTAAGGCCGGCAAACGCCGCACTGGCCGCGTCGCCAGTTTTTTGCGTCATGTCAGGCAAAAAAATCATCACCAGCGCGCCCAGCAACAAAGCCATCACCGCCAGTACAGCGGGCTTGCTCAGGGCCGTCATCACACTGGGCCCAGGGCCATCGGTGGGCATACGAAATGGGGTGTTAATGTTCTGCTGCACCTGCGCCAGGCGCGGCGCATTGGTTTGCGGCAATTTGGCCAAAATTTCGGTGGCATCCACTTTTAAGGCGCGGCAAACGCTGGAGGCTAAGGCGCGCACAAAGACGAGGTCGGGCAACAGGTCAAAACGGTCAGATTCCAGCGCCTCCAGTTTTTTGACTGGCACTTTGAGCGACACGGCCAAAGCCGCGATGTGCAATCCCTGAGCCTCGCGCGCGAATTTCAGTAAATTCCCGGCACTCGGGTTACCCGCGCCTAGCTGCTCACCACACGACGCAGACTCCAAACCATCACTCATTAAACACTCCTCGTTCATACGATGCCAGTTCGCGCGACTGCGGATAGCGCCGCTTCAGTTGCCCCACCAGCTGCTGCATGGCGACGTTGTCTCCCAGGCGCCGCTCAACTTTAATACCCAGCCAGAGCGACTCTGCGTTGGCGTATTCAGTGTTGTTCAGGCGGCGAATATAAAACTGCGAGCGTGTGTAGTCGGCCCGCTCGTACAGCAGGTTGGCCAGGTTGTAGCCAGTAATGGGGTTGGCGGCATCCAGCTCATAGGAGCGCGCCAGGCTGCGCTCGGCTTCGGGTTTTTGGTTGGCGGCAATTTGGCACAGGCCTTGGGTCATCAGGGTTTTGGCCTGGTCGCCGTACAAGGGCACGGCCAGCGCCTGCGAAAAATACGCCGATGACTCGGGGTAGCGTTTTTGCTGGCAAAGCATCCAGCCATAGTTATGTGCGGCATTCGGGTCGCGCGGATTGAGCGACAGCGCGCGTTTAAAGCTGTCTTCTGCCAACCGCGTATCGTTCAGGCGCATGTAGATGAGGCCGCGCAGGTTGTAGGCATCGCCAAAAGTCGGGTCGTTCGTCAGTGCCTGCTTGATCTCATCGAGCGCCACGGTGGTTTTGCCTTCGGCAAAGTAGCCCGATGCCAGCTCAAGGCGAATGCGTGCGCGTTTGCGCGTTTCGGGCTCATCGGAATCGGTCACGATGTCGCTGCGGGTACCGGTATTGGCAGAACTGTCGGTCACGGTGTTGGTGGCGCAACCCGTCAGCGCGCCACCCAACACCAGCAATCCAGCCATCAAGACGGCGACGGCGTGGGCGCGCCCCACCCAGCCCAATGTGGGGGCTGGGGAGTATTGCAAAGTGGCCTGTGATTCCATGCTCAAGTTCCTTGGTTCGTACGCGCCTAGCTCAGCCCGACAGCTGGGTCCTTGCGCATCATCACAACGCGCCTTTGGGCCATCCGCTCGGGTGCGTTGGTGCGGTCTTGCACGTCGCCAGCCAACTGGCCACAGGCTGCGTCAATATCGTCACCACGGGTTTTGCGTACAGTGGTAACGATAGCACCTTCTTGTAAAATTTTGGCGAAATCTGCTACAACTTTTGCACCTGATCGCAAAAGACCAGAGGCCGGAAACGGGTTAAACGGAATCAGATTGAACTTTACCGGCAACTGCGCCTTGCGTACCAGGTCGACTAACTGATGGGCATGCTCAGGCTGGTCGTTCACGCCATCGAGCATGCAATATTCAAAGGTAATGAAGTCGCGCGGCGCAAATTCAAGGTAACGTTTGCAGGCGGCCAGCAGCTCTTCAAGCGGGTATTTTTTGTTCAGCGGTACCAGGTCGTCGCGCAGCAAGTCATTGGGCGCGTGCAGGGACACAGCCAATGCAACCGGGCATTCAGCAGCCAGTTTGTCCATCATCGGCACCACACCGGATGTGGACACGGTAACCCGGCGGCGCGACAGGCCGTAGGCGTGGTCGCTCAGCATGGTGCGCAGCGCAGGCACCAGGGCGCCCATGTTTTGCAGCGGCTCGCCCATGCCCATCATCACGACGTTGGTGATCACGCGCTCGCCAGCGGGACGGTTCAGGTCGCGGCGCAGCGTGTGTTCGGCGTACCAGAGCTGTGCCAGGATTTCACCGGTGCTCAGGTTGCGGGAAAAGCCTTGGTGCCCGGTAGAACAGAAACGGCAGCCCACCGCGCAGCCGGCCTGCGACGAGATGCACAGCGTGCCGCGGCCTTCTTCGGGGATGAAGACGCTCTCGACGGCATCCCCTGCGCCCACGTCGAACAGCCACTTGACTGTGCCGTCGGTGGAGCGGTGCTCGGAAAGGATGGGCAGCGGACGGATGACCGAGCCGCTGGCAAGCTTGGCGCGCAGCGACTTGGCCAGATCACTCATCTGGTCGAAGTCGCGCGCACCGCGCTGGTGAATCCACCGAAACAGCTGGACGGCGCGAAAGCGTTTCTCGCCCAGGCGCTCGCAATGCGCGGCCAGCCCGTCGAGGTCAAAGTCGAGCAGGTTGACAGCGTCGAGGGCAGCGTCGGTGGTCATGTCGTCAGCGCGGGTTCAGACGCCGATCAGCGGCTATAAACGTTCATGCCGGGGAAGAAAAACGCGATTTCGACGGCGGCCGTTTCGGCAGCGTCGGAACCGTGAACGGCGTTGGCATCGATCGAATCAGCGAAGTCAGCGCGGATGGTGCCGGCTTCAGCCTTCTTCGGGTCGGTAGCGCCCATCAGCTCACGGTTCTTCAGGATGGCGTTCTCGCCTTCCAGCGCCTGGATCATCACCGGGCCGGAGATCATGAAGTTCACCAGATCGTTGAAGAACGGGCGTGCCTTGTGCACGCCGTAGAACGCCTCAGCGTCGGCACGCGACAGCTGCACCAGCTTGGCAGCGGCGATCTTCAGGCCGGCGCCTTCGAAACGGGCATAGATCTGGCCGATGACGTTCTTGGCGACGGCGTCGGGCTTGATGATGGACAGGGTGCGTTCGATGGCCATGGAATGGGTTCCTTGTGGGATAGGGTGGACAGAATCGGTCGAATCAGGGTCGAAACCGGGGAAAACCCGGCATTCTAGCGGTGAAGTGTGTGGCGCTTTCAGCGCCGACGGCCGCCGCGCCCCTTGTTGTTGCCACCACCCGGACGGGTGAAGTAAGCCTCGGCGCCGATGTAGCCCACCGAGGTCTCCATCGGGTCCGGCTGGCGCGGTTCACCCTTGCGATTTCCGCCACCACTGCCCGGCGTCGGCTCTTCGGTCGGGCGGCCAAAGCCGGTCGTGATGCGCTTGGAGCCGGACACGAAACGCTTGTCGAAGGTCTGCTCCAGCGGATTCGGGATGTGCAACGGATCGTCGCCGTCATTGCGCGGCGCACGGCCTCCGCCCTGCCCACCACCCTGGTTGCCGCCCTGGTTGCCATAGCCACCACCCTGCGGCGGCCCATCCTGCCGCGGGCCACGCGGCGGGCGGTTCTGCTGGCCTTGCGGCGCACCACCACCCTGACCACCCGGACGCCCACCCTGGCGATCCCCCCGGTCCTGGCCGCGGTCACCGCCATGCTGCGCACCCTTGCCACGCGGCGCCTGCGGATCGCGCTCGGCGCGCGGCTCGCCACCGCGTCCGCCGCGGTCGTTGGCACGCGGCTCGGCACCACGCTCCGGACGGTCCTGCCCGCGGCCCTTCTGCGGCCGGCCACCCCGCGGGCCATCGTTCGGTGCCACGCGGGCCGGCGGCTGATCGGGGCTGGCCAGCGTGCGGATCGTGCGCACGTCCTGGTCGTCCAGCTCGACCCACACACCACGCTTGAGGCCACGCGGCAGCACCACGGTGCCATAGCGGATGCGGATCAACCGGCTGACCGCCAGACCCACCTTGTCGAAGAGCTTGCGCACCTCGCGGTTGCGGCCTTCGGTGATGACGACGCGGTACCAGTGGTTGACACCCTCGCCGCCGCCATCTTCGATCGACTTGAAGGCGGCTTTCTGGCCTTCGATGTCCACGCCATCCAGCAGGCGGGCGCGCTGTTCGGTCGCCAGCGAACCCAGCACGCGCACGGCGTACTCGCGCTCCACGCCGAAGCGCGGGTGCATCAACTGGTTGGCCAGATCGCCCGAGTTGGTGAACAGCAGCAAGCCTTCGGTGTTGATGTCCAGCCGGCCCACCGACAACCACTTGCCGGTGTGCAGGCGGGGCAGGCGGCGGAACACGGTCGGACGGCCTTCGGGATCGTGGTGCGTGACGACTTCGCCGACTTCCTTGTGGTAAGCCAGCACACGGGCCGGCGGCGGCGCGATGCGCACCTTGATCGGGCGGCCGGCGATGCGGATCTGGTCGCCCTGGGCGATGCGCATGCCGATGTGGGCGGCCTCGCCATTGACGGAAACCTGCCCGTCCTGGATCAGCTGCTCCATCTCGCGGCGTGAGCCAATGCCGGCCTGGGCCAGCACCTTGTGCAACTTGGGCGCCTCGGGCTCAGGGCGCAGCACGCGCTTGCCCGGATCGACCAGTTCGTCGTCGGCGTCTGGCGCCACTTCGGCGTCGTAGTCGCCCGACACCACCTCAGCGAACAGCGTACCGACGTCGACGGGATCGTCATCGCCGCCGCTGACGACGATGACCTCGAATTCTTCCTCGCTGGCGGGGGCGGCAGCCGTACCGTCTTCACGCGGACCAAGGCGTTCCTTGCGGCGCTGGCGGTCGCGTTCGCGGCGGTGCCCACCGGCTTCTTCACCCACGGGGGAGGCCGTGGCGGTGTCCGATGCGGCCTCCGAGGACGCGATGGAACCCACTGGCTCCACCATCGCGTGGACCACAGGTACCGCGACCGGGGCCGACAGGGCGGCAGCGTCGGCCGGA
>JAYUHM010000056.1:0-78969 GCA_043766985.1 Polaromonas sp. | reverse complement strand
CTGGGCTTGTTTGATGCAGCGGGTGGAGACGATGAAGGTGTGGACATGCTGTTGACGGACGATGCCACGCCCGTACATGGCAAAAAAGCGCCGCGCGCCAGCCTGCGCGCACCCGCCAGCCGGGACGAGCTATTTGCCGCACTTGATGAAGCGCAAGTGCGCGCATTGCCGCGCAAAACCATGCTGGCTGAGAATGTGATACCCACGCGGTTTACCACCGAGGTGCAGCCGGTGTTTGATGTGCTGGCGCTGGACGTGTGCGAGGCAGCGCGGCAGTTACCAATAGATGCCACCACACAGACCAATGCCGTCAAAGCAGCGCTGAACCGCATGACCGAGAAAGAAATTCGCACCGAGCTGTTTACCGGCGACGTGACCGAGGAAGACGTGCAAGTCATCACCGACCAAGACGCACTGCTAGAGCACACCAGCGACAAACTGGCGATGCTGGGGCTGGAAGACCAAGACTGCACCGACGTGATCCAAACCCTGTCGATGCGGCTGATAGAGCCCATAGAGCAAGCCTGGGCCATGCAAGACGACAGCAACCGCCCCAGCCCAGCGGCCATGCGCAGCCAAGCTAGGCAAGCGGCCTGCTGGGTGATACATAAACAGTTCCCAGAGCTGCAAGAGGCCCTGCACAAGCAGTGGGCAAACCGTGCAAAAGAAGAGTTGGCTCACCCCTTGCCCGATGCGCTGCTGCTACCTGCCACAGTGCAGGTAATGCCGTCACGCAAAAACATCTATGGCGTGCTGTACCCCAGCCAAGGAGAAGCCGCCGCTGCGCGCGAGCTGCTGCCGCCCGCATCGCGTGCACAGTTTAAAACTGAAACCTATGTGTTTGGCGATAGCGCAGAGGTAGTGAGCGTGGCTTGCGTAGATGCCACTTATGAACTCAACGAGTCTGAACTGAACTTTGCTAAAGCATTAGACCGCACCGACTTTGTGCAGTGGTGGCACCGCAACCCGCACAGCAAGCCGTTTAGCGTGGGGCTGCTGCGTGGCGACAGTAAAAACCTGTTTTACCCCGACTTTATTGTCTGCATGACGCATATGCCTGGCGATGCACCGTTGATGCGGCTGATTGACCCCAAGCACGATACGAAAGATGCTTCGCGCAAGGCGATTCACCAGTCTAAATATTACGGTAAGGTGCTGTTTTTGACCAAGGACGCAACGCGCTTCAAGATCGTCAACGATGACGGCAGCGTGGGTGATGTAGTGGATTTTGACGACCTCAGCCGCTTGAAGACCTGGATGCGCAGTACGCAGCCTGCGCCGCAGCAGGCCATGTCTGTTTAAGCTGGGTTAACGCGAGTTGGTAGCTAACGCTCCTAGCAATCGCTACATATTATGTAGCATCTTCTGAAATGCCCCATTGATTTTCAGGTCGATTGGTATTTTTTATCTGTAGCCGCGATAAAACACTGCGGAAGAAGCTATTGCATTACTAGTACGCTGGACACAATAAAAAGTCATTTATCGCGTCTTGATATACGGCGTACCCAATGCTTTTGGCGCAGTGGCTTTGCCAATAAACCCCGCTAACAAAACGACGGTGAGCAAATACGGCAATGCCTGAATCAACTGCACCGGAATCTCGCCCAGGCCGGGGAGCTTGGTGCCTTGCAGGCGGATGGATGCGGCGTCTAAAAAGCCGAACAGCAAGCAAGCCCACAGCGCCCCCGCCGGGTGCCATTTGCCAAAAATCATAGCTGCCAAAGCCATAAAACCGCGCCCTGCGGTCATATGCGGGGCAAACGATGCGTTTTGTGCCAGCACCAAATAGCAGCCCGCCAAACCGCACAACGCGCCGTTGCCTGCCAGCGCCAGATAGCGTACTTTGGCTACAGATACCCCCGCGGCGTCTACCATGGCCGGGTTCTCGCCCACTGCGCGCAGGCGCAGCCCAAAGCGGGTGCGAAACAGCAGCCACCACACGGCGGCTACCAAGGCTAAGGCTACGTAGACCAGCACGTTGTGGCCTAGCAGCGGTATATCGGTAATGGCTTTCAGGCGCACGCTGTCGGCCACAGGGGGCGTTTGGCCGCCTTGGGCAAACCAGGCAATGCCAAGCACCACGGTTAGGCCTGCTGCAATGATATTGATAGCCAAGCCCGAGATCACCTGGTTGCCGTGGTAGGTGACGCAGGCCACGCCGTGCAGGCACGACAGCGCCACGGCCACGGCAATGGCCGCCAGCATGGCCAAGGTGGTTGACCGGGTGGTAACGCCTACGGCCGCTGCGGCAAAAGCGGCGAACAGCATTTTGCCTTCCAGGCCAATGTCGATCACCCCGGCCCGCTCGGCCAACACGCCTGCCAGCGCGCAAAAGATCAGTGGCGTGGCCAGGCGTAGCGTGGAGGCCAGCAGGTCGAGCAGCAAGGCGCTATCCACGGGCTGCCTCCACGCCGTCAGTACGCGGCTTGGGAGCAAGCCAATGGTACGCCCGCGCCACCAGCGGCGCGGTAGCGTAAGCCATGGCACCCGAGAACAGCACAATAAAACCTTGCAGCATCACCACCATGTCTTTGGTGAAGTTTTTTACTTCAAAGGCCACCTCGGCGCCGCCCTGGTAGATCATGCCAAACAGCAGGCTGGCCAACACAATGCCCAGCGGGTGGTTGCGCCCCATCAGCGCCACGGCAATGCCGGTAAAGCCAGCGCCCGCCACAAAGTCTGGCAGCAGTTTGCCATGCACGCCCGACACCTCGTTCATGGCCACCATGCCCGCCAGCGCGCCCGATACGGCCATGGCAATCAGCACCTGGCGCTGCGGCGTAATGCCAGCGTAGACGGCCGCGCCCTGGCTGGCACCGCTGGCGCGTAGCTGGTAGCCAACGCGTGTTTTCCATAGCAGCAAGTACACGCCCACGGCGCACACCACGGCTATCAATGCACTGAGGTTCAGGGGCGATGACGGCCAGGCAATGCCTGCCCAGGCCAGGGCTTCGTGTACACCGGGCATCTTGGCGCTGGCGGCAAATACCGCGCTTTGCACGTTCATCTCGCCTACGGGTTTGAGTACGTTCACCAGCAAATACACCAGCAAACTGCTGGCCAAAAAGTTAAACATGATGGTGGTGATGACGATGTGGCTGCCCCGGTAGGCTTGCAAATAGGCCGGTACCAAAGCCCAGGCCATGGCAAACAAGGCGGCTGCCAGAATCATTACTGGCAACACAAACCACGAAGGCAGTGTGGGCGCAAGCCACAAGGCCACCAAGCTGGCGCCAATGCCGCCCAGCATGGCTTGCCCCTCGCCGCCAATATTAAACAAACCCGCATGAAAAGCCACCGACACGGCCAGACCGGTAAAGACAAAAGTGGTGGCGTAGTACAGCGTGTAGCTGAGGCCCCGTTGCGTGCCCAAAGCGCCTTGCACAAGCGCGTTAATAACCTCGGCCGGGCTTTGCCCCACCAACGCCACCACGATACCCGAGGCCACCAAGGCAATGAACAGGTTGACCAACGGCACGACGCCGACGTCAACCCAATGCGGCAGGTCTTGCGCGCCGCGGCTCATGTAGCAACCTCAGTTTGCATTGATCGCTGCGTTGATGGTTGAGTTGACGCTTGAGACGAGGTTTGCGACACCATCAGCAGCCCCAAGTTTTGCTCATTGCATTCTTGCACCGGCAGCTCGCCGGTGATGTGGCCCTGGTTCATCACAATGACGCGGTCAGACAGCGCCAAAATTTCTTCCAGCTCGCTGGACACCAGCAATATCGCGCAACCGGCGCCCCGCAGTTGGCACAGTTGGGCGTGGATAAATTCAATCGCGCCAATGTCGACGCCACGTGTCGGTTGGCCTACCAGTAGCACTTTGGGCGACTGGTTGAACTCGCGCGCCAAAATCAGTTTTTGCTGGTTGCCGCCAGAAAATTTGGACGACCCCAGCAGCGGCTGCGGCGGGCGCACGTCAAATCGCTGCATCAAGGTGCCTGTGTCGCTCAGCATGGCGCGGGTTTTCATCCACAGGCCTTGGCTGTAGCTGGCCAGGCGCTCGTAGCCCAGCACGGCAGACTCCCAGGCCGCAAAGGGCATCACCAGGCCGCGTTCGTGGCGGTCTTCAGGCACATGGGCCAAGCCTGCGCTGCGGGCGGCCTGCGGGTTAAGCCAATGCTGCGCGGTGTAGGGCGCGCCGTTGATTTGCAGTGTGCCTGCGCTAGGGTAGCGCATGCCACTCAACATTTCCAGCAGCTCGGTTTGGCCGTTACCGGCAACACCCGCCACACCCACAATCTCGCCTGCACGCACTTGTAGCGACACGCCGCGCAAACGCTGCACGCCATGGGCGTCCACGTAGCGCAGGTCTTGCACGGCCAGGCGCACGGGGGCATCGGTTGGCAGAGCCGTGCGTGCGGCTGGTGGGCGCAGTTGGCGGCCTACCATCGCTTCGGCCAACAGCTCGCACGTGGTGCTGGCCGCTGCGCATTCGTGCACTACCTGGCCCGCCCGCATGACGGTGACGGCATCGCACAAGGCCAGTACTTCGCGCAGTTTGTGGGTAATCAAAATGATGGTTTTGCCCTGTGCGCGCAGGCGGCGCAGCACCACAAACAGGGCATCGGTTTCTTGCGCCGTCAGCACGGCGGTAGGCTCGTCCAGTATCAAAATGCGCGCACCACGGTGCAGGGCTTTCAAAATTTCCAGGCGCTGGCGGTCGCCCACACTCAGGTCTTCCACCAGGCTGTTCAGCGGCACCTGCAAGCCGGTGTCTTGCATCAAACGGTGTAACTGATCGCGCGTGACGGCTTGCGAGTGGCGCAGGCTAAAGTAGGGCTCCACACCCAGCAGCACATTGTCCAGAGCCGACAAGGTGTCTACCAGCATAAAGTGCTGGTGCACCATGCCAATGCCCAGGCCAATGGCGTCGTCCGAGTGGCGAATGCGTACTGCCTGGCCTTCTACTTCAATGTGGCCCGAGTCTGCGGTGCAGAAGCCATACAGGATGGACATGAGGGTGCTTTTACCCGCACCGTTTTCACCCACCAGGCCGTGGATGGTTCCCGCAAGCACCGTCAGGTTGACATTGCGGTTGGCTTGCACGCTACCAAAGCGTTTTTCAATGGCTACAAGCCGCACCGCAATGGGCGCGCCAAGGTCACTCACATTTGTTGGCGGCCATGTAGTCCACTACTTTGACCTTGCCGCTGATGATGTCGGCCTTGGCGGCGTCTACTTTTTTGCGCATGTCGGCAGACACCAGCTTGTCATTGTTGCTGTCCATGGCGTAGTCCACGCCACCTTCTTTCAGGCCCAGCGCGCTGATGCCTGGCGTATGGCCTTTGGCCACGTTGTACACCGCCACGTCTACCCGCTTGAGCATGGAGGTGAGCATGGTGCCCGGCTGCAAATGGTTTTGGTTGCTGTCTACGCCAATGGCCAGCTTGCCAGCGTCTTTGGCCGCTTGGTATACGCCAGTACCCGTACCGCCTGCCGCGGCAAATACGACGTCGGCGCCCTTGGAGATTTGTGCCTTGGTCAGCTCGCCGCCGCGCCCCGGGTCGTTCCATGCGGCGCCGGTGGTGCCGGTCATGTTGGCAAAGGTTTCAATTTTTGGGTTGGCGTACTTGGCGCCTTGCTCATAGCCGCACTGGAACTTGCGAATCAAGGGAATGTCCATGCCGCCCACAAAGCCCACCTTGCCGGTTTTACTTGCTTGTGCGGCCATCATGCCGACCAAAAAGCTGCCTTCATGCTCTTTAAACACCACTGACTGCACATTGGGCTCGGCCACCACAAAGTCGATGATGGCGAATTTGAGCTTGGGAAATTCTTTGGCTACTTTTTCAATCGACGAGCCCTGGGCAAAACCAATGCCAATGATGGGGCTGGCGCCGCGCTCGGCCATACGGCGAATGGCCTGCTCGCGCTGGGTGGGGTTGGACACTTCAAACTCCAGGTAGGGTTTGCCAGTTTCTTTTTTCCAGCGCTCTATGCCGTTATAGGCCGTCTCGTTGAATGATTTGTCAAACTTGCCACCCAAATCAAAAACAATAGCCGGTTCTGCCAATGCAGCGCCCGCCAGCAAGGTGGCCGCGGCGACAAAAGGGGAGCGGAAACAGCGGTTCATAGTAAATTCCCTAAAAGATATGAAAAGTACCGGGCAGGGCGCCCATAGATTTAAAGCCAGAATCATGCCTGATAGTGCGCGCTTTTGCCAAGCCGGGTTATCCTGTAGCTTGGCTTTTATTGAGGGATAACCCCATGGCCCATGCGCCTACCGATGCCAGCGACGATCTTGCGCTTTGGCGCGCCGTGCCCAAAGTGCTGCTGCACGAGCATTTGGACGGTGGCCTGCGCGCGCAAACGTTGTTAGAACTGTGCCAACAAAAAAACATCCATTTACCAGCCCAAACCGCGCAAGGCGTAGCGCTGTGGATACAAGCTAACGCCAATTCGGGCAGCCTGGAGCGCTATGTGGCCGCGTTTGGCCCCACCGTAGCAGCCATGGGCGACGCCCCGGCCTGTGAGCGTGTGGCCTTTGAGGCCGCGCAAGACGCGTTGGACGACGGCTGCGTGCTGGCAGAATTTCGCATGGCCCCGGTGTTGCTGGAGGCGCATGGCCTGCGAGCCGAGGCCGCCATTGAGGCTTTGGTGACCGGGCTGCAGCGCAGCCGCCTGCCCAGTGCGCTCATCGTCTGCGCCATGCGCACCGACAGCCCAGCGCAGGTAGAACGCGCGGCGCAGTTGGCCGCGCGCTATGCGGGCCACGGGGTAGTGGGTTTTGACTTGGCAGGCGCCGAGCGCGGCTTTCCGGCCACGCAGCACCGCCGCGCCATCGACGTGGCCCGGTCGGCAGGTTTGGGCATCACCTTGCATGCCGGTGAGGCCGACAGCGGCGAGCGGGTGCTAGAGGCCATTGCCTTAGGGGCTACGCGCATTGGCCATGGGGTGCAGATTGCCGTGGGCGACGACCCGGCCTTGGCCGAGCAAGCCAGCTTGCGCATGGCCCAGGTAGCCGCTATGCGGGTGTGCGGTCTGCCGGTGCATTTTGAGGTGTGCCCCAGCAGCAATGTGCACACGGGAGCGTGCAAGGCGCTAGCCAGCCACCCCTTGCCTGCCATGCTGGCAGCCGGGCTGGATGTGTCGGTGCATACCGACAACCGGCTGATGTCGGCGGTGACCCACAGCCAAGAGCTGGCCAGCGTGCACCACGCGCTGGGCTGGAGCATGGCAGACACGGCGCGCAGCATGCAAAGCGCGGCCCATGCCTCATTTTTACCGCCGGCGGCCCGCGCGGCTGCACTGGCGCAAATTAGCGCCTGGGCCCGCACCTTGGGCTGACCGCTGCGGGCGCTGTTGGCGAGTTGTTGCAGATCACATTTGCTTCATATTTGATAGCTTCTTGTACCCTACTCTATTGGGCTTAAGGCCAAATAGACGTAAAAAAACCCGGCGAACCGGGTTTTAAGTGTGGAGAGCGAAGAATTACTTCTTGGCAGCGCTGGCAGGGTCTTTGGCAGCGACGGCTTTGTCGTCTTTCTTGTCGTCTTTTTTAGCGTCTTTAGCGGCTGGCTTAGCGTCTTTAGCAGCTTTGGCATCAGCCTTGGCTTTTTTGTCGGCGTCAGCTTTGGCTTTTTTCTCGTCAGCGGCTTTGGCTTTAGCGTCGTCCTTAGCTTTTTTGTCAGCTTCTTTCTTGGCTTTGGCTTCTGCTTTTGGGTCGGCCTTGGCATCAGCAGCTGGCTTGGCGTCAGTGGCTTTTGCGTCTTTGGCGGCAGGGGCTGCAGCGGCGGCTGGCTTGGCGTCAGCAGCTTTGGCATCTTTAGCTGGGGCAGCGGCGGCGGCAGCGGCAGGCTTGCTGTCTTTAGCGTCTTTAGCAGCAGGCTTGTCGTCTTTCTTGGCAGGTGCAGCGGCTGCACCTTTGTAGGTGGCGCCACCGACGGTCAGGCCTTCAGCGGAGAACTTGGCTGCGTTACCTTCGCCAATACCGTTGACGCGCTTGACCATGTCGTCCCAGTCTTTGAAAGCACCTTTTTTGCGCTCATCAATGATTTTGGCCGAAATAGCGGGGCCAATGCCTTTGATGCCATCCAGCTCAGCCGCAGTGGCTTTGTTGGCGTCAACAGCGGCAAATGCCATGGCTGCGTACAGCATAGCGAACAAAACGATTAACTTTTTCAACATATCGATACTCCTGGGGTTGGAATGGTGGTTTTTGTGGCTCAGAAGGGTTCTAAGACCGCAGTACTATAACGGGCTTATCTGTACGGGGGTTGACGGTGGCGGTTACAAAGCGTCAGGCAAAACCCTATGGAATGCCTAATCGTTCACGCGCCAATCCACTTCCAGCGGGCTGTGTACGCGTCCATCGGCGTCGCGCGGCAAGACTTCGGTTTTCTCAAAAGCGCGCACTACGGCCTCATCCCATTCGCTGTTGCCGCTGGATTTGACCACCCGTGGGCGGCCCAAAATAGTGCCGTCGGGGGACATACGCACCTCGATGGTGACCTTGGGGTTGCCAGAAACGGTGCCGGTAAACACCAAGTTGGGCTTCACTTTGGCTTTGATGCGCGCCCCGTAGCCACTGGTGGGCCCGGCAGACTGCTGCGCTGCACCGGTAGCCGTAGCGCCGCCGGATGCGCCGGCCATGCCCGTGATGCGCTTGAGGTTTTCTTCGCGCTGGGTGTCCAGTTGCTTGGCTTCGTCCTCCGAGGCTTTTTTCTGCGCTTCACGCTTGACGGCGGCCGTGTCCACTGCGGGCTTGGCGGGTATGGGTTTCTTTTCTGGCGGCTTCTCTTCAGGCTTTTCCAGGGGCTTTTCTACCGGTTTTTTGGGCCGTGGCTTTTCGCGCTCTTGGGTAATCTCGGGTTCTTTAGGCGGCGGGGGTTCGGGAGGGCGGGGTTTGGGTACCGGTGCTGGCGGCTCTACTGGCGCAGGTGGCGGCTCCACGGCTTTGGGCGCTGCCTGTTGCGGAATGTTGGCCCACAGCTCGGCCTCGGCGGCAACCGGGGTGCTTTGGCTTTTCCAGTTCACGCCCCAGGTCAGCGCGCCCAGCAACAGCAGGTGCGCCAAGATGGCCAATGCAATAGCGCGCAGCGACACCGGCTGGGCCGGTGGCGCAAACTCAACGCGATTATGGGTGTTGGGCATGGTTAAAAGACGCTAACAAAAGCAGGCCAGGGCTATTTGGCCAACTGCACCGACAGGCCTACCCGCGCGATGCCAGCGCGCTGCAATTTGTCCATTACTGCCACCACGGTTTCATATTTGACGGCTTTGTCCGCGCTGATGACGACGGCCGTGTTAGTGTTGCCTGCTTGCAACTTTTTTACCTGAGATGCTACGGAACCAATAGCTGCTCGTGCACTATTCTCTTGGGCTTTGCCGCTTTTTATCTCCAACGAGTCATCTTTTTGAATAATGATCTGGATAATCGCGTCGGGCTGCTTGGCGGCCTTGCCTACGCTGGGCAGGTCAATCATGCTGGGGGATATGAGCGGCGCGGTGACCATGAAGATGATCAACAGCACCAGCATCACGTCGATGAACGGCACCATATTGATCTCACTGATGGTGCGGCGGCCTCGACCTCGGGACATCATGGCGGGCATAGTGGGGCTCCGGTGTGTGGCGCGCGTTAGTGGCCCGCAGCCGAGGCTGCACTTGGCGCGTTCTGGGCGCCCAGGTTGCGCTGCAGAATGTTGGAGAACTCTTCTATAAACGTCTCCAGCTTGATGGCCACGCGGTCAATATCGCGCGCAAAGCGGTTGTAGGCCACTACCGCGGGTATCGCGGCAAACAGGCCAATGGCGGTGGCTACAAGCGCCTCGGCAATGCCGGGGGCTACGGTGGCCAAGGTAACCTGCTGCAGCGCGGCCAGCCCGGTAAAGGCGTGCATGATGCCCCACACCGTGCCAAACAAGCCCACATAGGGCGAGACGCTGCCCACCGAGGCCAGGAAGGACAAATTAGTCTCCACCGTGTCCATCTCGCGCTGGTAGCTGGCGCGCATGGCGCGGCGGGCGCCATCCATCAGGGTAGACGTATCCACAATACGGCGTTCGCGCAGTTTTTGGTATTCGCGCATGCCGCTGGCAAAGATGCGTTCCATCGGGCCGGAGTGCTTGGCGTTTTGCGCGGCTGACTGGAACAGCTCGTTGAGCGAAGTGCCGGACCAAAAATCGCGCTCAAATTCGTCGTTCAGAGACGCCACTTTGTTCAGCGCAAACAGCTTGCGAAAAATAGCCGCCCAACTGGCCACCGACACCACTACCAAAAGCAGCATGACCGCTTGCACTACAAAGCTTGCATTCAATACCAAATGCAATATCGACAAATCTTGGTTCACTGTAATATCTCCAGCAGGTGTTGCGGAATTCTCGTTGGTTTTAAGCTTGCGGCGTCTACCCAGGCGATGCGAATATCGCCCCGACAAACCAATGGCAGGGCAGGCAGTTCGCTGGCCGTCAAGGCAGCGCGCTCTTTATTTGGGAGCTGCTCGTGCCATATTTCATTGGGTAAAAGCCGTATTTCTTGTGTCATTGTGAGGGTAATTCGGCTTTTTTCGGCAACACTGGCTGTAACTATTAGTTGGTTGTCCAACCGCGCTGGCAGCAAATAGTCCAGCTGTGTCCTGCTGACCACAAACATGCCGCCGGTTTGCGCGCGCAGCACACTTTGCGCTATACCCAGCGAGCGCAGCCACTCGGTGCGCCCGCGTTCCATAAACTTGAGGTAGTTGGCGTAGAAGACAATGCCGCCCGCGTCGGTGTCTTCCCAGTAAACGCGAACCGGCCAGGTGAACACCTTGTTTGGCGTGCTGCCGGTGCCTGCACTCATGCCAGAGCTGCGCGCATGCGCTCGATTGCGGTGTGCAGGTCGACCATGGAGCTGGCAGTAGAAAAGCGCACAAACTTGTGGGTAGAGTCGTGGCCAAAATCGCGCCCCGGGGTGATGGCCACGTGGGCACGACGTAGCATTTCAAAGCAAAAATCCCAGCTGCCGCCCACAGCACTGCCGGTGCTGCCGTCCACGCCAATTTTGTGTTGGATCTTGGAGCAGTCGGCATACACATAAAAAGCCCCATCGGGCTCAACCGGCACTTCAAAACCCAGGCCGCGCAGGGCCGGAATAAAGTAGTCGCGCCGCGCTTTGAACTCAGCGCGGCGGCGCTCGTATTCGGCGATGCTGTCCGGCTCAAAGCAGGCCAACGCCGCGCGCTGCGATACGGTGCTAGGGCAGATGTACAGGTGCTGCGCCAGGCGCTCCACCACGTCTACCAAGGCGTCAGGCACCACTAGCCAGCCCAGCCGCCAGCCGGTCATGTTGAAGTATTTGCTGAAGCTGTTGATGCTGATGATTTGGTCGTCGATGGCCAGCGCGCTTTTGCCGTAGGTAGCGTCGTGGCTCAGGCCCAGGTAAATCTCGTCCACCATCGTCACGCCGCCGCGTGTGCTGACCACGTTATGAATGCGGCGCAACTCGTCTGGGTGAATGGAGGTACCTGTGGGGTTGGAGGGCGAAGCCAGCAACACGGCGCGGGTATGGGCGTTCCACGCGGCCTCTACCTTGTTGGCGGTCAGCTGAAAACGCTCTGCGGGGGTGCAGGCTATCAGGCGCGGCGTGCCGTCGGCAGCGCTTACAAAGTGGCGGTTGCAGGGGTAGCTGGGGTCGGGCATCAGCACTTCGTCGCCCGCTTCTATCAAAGCCAGACAAGCCAACTGCAGCCCCGCCGATGCACCTGCCGTAAGGACGATACGCCGCGCTGGCACCTGCACGCCAAAACGGCTGGCATACCAGGCGCTGATGCGCTCGCGCAGCTCGCCTAGGCCTGTGGCTTGGGTGTATTGTGTTTTGCCATCTCGGATGGCGCGCTGGGCGGCTTCTTGCACCAGGGGTGGGGCGGTAAAGTCGGGCTCGCCAATATTAACGAACACCATGGGCTTGTCGGTGTGCTGCACCTGGGCCGCCAGCTCGGCCGCCCCCTTGCCAACTTCCATCACGTAAAAGGGTTCTATTTTTTCTGCGCGCTGGGATATCCGCATGGTGGATTTGGCTGAGGATGTAGTTAGCTAAATGTGTCTAGGCGCTGCTTAAAGCCGTGTCATCAAGCCGGTTTGGGCGTTTTTGTGTGCTTGTTGCTCGGCGCTTTGTCGCTGGCAACCTCTAACGCGCGCAGCTCAGGGGCGAGTTTATTCAACACACCGTTGACGTACTTGTGCCCGTCGGTGCCGCCAAAGGCTTTGGCTTGTTCAACGTATTCGTTCAGTACCACGCGCCACGGTACGTCCAGGCAAAACTCCAGCTCGTAGGCGCCTAGCCACATGACGGCGCGCTCGACAGGCGAGATTTCTGTCAAAGGGCGGTCCAGGTGGGGGATGATCTTGGCGTCCAGCTCGGCGGCCTGCAAGATGCAGCCATGGAACAGCGCATCGTAGTGGGCCGCGTCGGCTTTGCTAAAGCCTTGCAGGTCGCGGGTAAAAATGTCGATGTCAACGGTGTCGTTTTTGCCTACCAGGTGCTGGTACAGCGCCTGAATGGCAAACTCGCGCGCGCGGGTGCGGCCGGTACGGGGCGGGGACTTGACCTTGGGCGTAGCCGTAGCCGTGGTAGCCGGGTGGCTGTTGGGCTGGAGTGTGTTGGTCGGTGTCATTAGGCGATATCGTTCAGTAAGTTGGCCATCTCTACCGCCACGCGGGCCGCGTCGCGGCCCTTGTCGGTTTGGCGGGCGATGGCTTGGGGCATGTCTTCGGTGGTGATGATGGCATTGGCCACCGGCAGCTTGTAGTCCAGTGCCACGCGGCTCACGCCTGCGCCAGACTCGTTGGCCACCAGTTCAAAGTGGTAGGTTTCGCCGCGCACTATGCAGCCCAAGGCTATCAGTGCGTCGTATTGGTTGCGTTCGGCCAGCGCTTGCAAAGCCACCGGCACCTCTAACGCGCCCGGTACCAGCACGTGGTCAATATGCTTGTCTTGCACGCCCAGCGCGGCCAGCTCGTTTTTACAGGCTTCATACAGCGCATTGGTAATGCTCTCGTTAAAACGCGCTTGCACGATGCCAATGTACAGCTTGCGCCCATCTAGCATGTCGCCCTCGGCTTTGCCTTTATCCGCTCCAAACATTCTGGTTCCCTTTTGTTATTCAGTTGAGGACAGAGCTGGTCTGCTTGCGCAGATCAGCGGTCTGTCCCGCAAATTTATTGGCTTTTTTATTCAGCGTTGGCGATAAAGCCCGCCACTTCCAGGCCGTAGCCCGCCATGCTGGGCATGCGCCGGGGCTTGCCCATCAGCATCATGCGGTGCACGCCTACTTCGCGCAGTATTTGCGCGCCTATGCCGTAGGTGCGCAGGTCCATGCGGCCGCGCTCGGGCGCTTGCGATGGGGTGGCCAAGCCCTCAAACTGGGCTACCAGTTGCTGCGCGCTTTCGCCGCAGTTCAGCAGCACGGCGACACCGCGGCCTTGGGCTGCTATGTACTTGAGGCTGGCGTCCAGGCCCCAGCTGTGCATGGGGCGTTTGATTTCCAGTGCGTCCAGCACGCTCAGCGGCTCATGCACGCGTGCAGGAATGGCGTCAGCTGCGTCCCACTGGCCTTTCACCAAAGCGATGTGCACGCCTTGGCTAGGCTTGTCTTTAAACGCGACAGCGGTAAATTCGCCGTAGCTGGTTTGCATGCTGCGCGTGCCGATTTTTTCAACCAAGCTTTCGGTGCGGCTGCGGTGTTCTATCAAGTCGGCAATGGTACCAATTTTCAGGCCGTGCTCGGCAGCAAACAGCTGCAAATCGGGCAGGCGCGCCATGGTGCCGTCGTCTTTCATGATCTCGCAAATCACCGCGCTGGCCGAGCAGCCCGCCATGGCTGCCAGGTCGCAGCCTGCCTCGGTATGGCCAGCACGCATCAGCACGCCGCCGTCTACCGCCTGCAGCGGGAAGATGTGGCCGGGCTGCACCAGGTCGTCGGCGCGGGTGTCTTTGGCTACCGCCACTTGCACCGTGCGTGCGCGGTCGGCCGCACTGATGCCGGTGGTGACGCCCTCAGCGGCTTCGATGGACACGGTAAACGCGGTGCTGTGCTTGGTGCCGTTGCGCGTGGCCATGGGCGGCAGCTTGAGCAGCTCGCAGCGCGCTTTGGTGAGGGTGAGGCAAATCAAGCCACGGCCAAAGCGGGCCATGAAGTTGATGGTGTCGGCCGTGACGTGGTCTGCCGCCAGCACCAGGTCGCCTTCGTTTTCGCGGTCTTCTTCATCGACCAGGATCACAATTTTGCCAGCCCGCATGTCGGCCACGATGTCTTCTACCTTGGAGATGGCAACGGGTGTCAGTGCGGTTTTGATTGCGTGTAAGGCCATGGTGTTTCCTTTGACTTCAGCTTGTAGGGGGTTACGACTTGGCGTTGGTGGCGTTAGTGGTACTGGCCAGGGACAGCATACGCTCTACGTACCGGGCCACGGTGTCTATTTCAATATTCACTGCCGAGCCCGCTGTAAGCGAGCCCAACGCGGTGTTCTCCACCGTGTGGGGGATCAGGTTAATGCTCACTTCGCAGCCTTCTGCGCTGTCTTGCACGCTGTTAACGGTGAGGCTCACGCCGTTGACGGTAATAGAGCCTTTGTAGGCCAGGTATTTGGCCAGTGTGGGCGGTGTAAGCACACGCAGCTCCCAGCTTTCGCCCACTTGGGCAAAATGGCGCACTTGGCCCACGCCGTCTACGTGGCCGCTCACAATATGGCCCCCCAGGCGGTCATGCGCGCGCAGGGCTTTTTCCAGGTTAACGGTGCCCAGAGTCGCCAAGCCTGCGGTTTTGTCCAGTGATTCGGCGGAAATGTCGATAGTGAACTGCTGGGCCGCAGCATCCAGCGAGGTAACCGTCATGCAGGCGCCATTCAGCGCAATGCTGTCTCCCAAGCCCACATCGTCCAAATACCCTGCAGGCGTGCCAATGGTGAGCCGCTTGCCATAAAAAGATGAGCTGCCGAGCGGGTGGGTAGCGACGATGCGCCCCACACCAGTAATAATGCCTGTGAACATACCGCTATTTTCGCAGGGTTTAGACCGGCTTGGCGCTAAGGTGGCGCGGAAACCTCGAAAAGCGCCGTCAGGGTAGTTCGCCCGGTAAAGCTGATTGCTATATATACAATAGCAACTTGTGCTATGTTCTATTGGGCTAGAGGCCTATTTTGCCATCTAAACGCCGAAAAACTGGGTAATCCGCCTGGATTTAAAACCTGTCCCGCCCGCGCACCCGCGCCACGATGCGCAGGTCCTCACCCACTAAATCTGCCGATTTAAAGTCCAGTTGCACCGCATCACCCAAAGCCGCCAGCGCAGGCGTGTTGGCCATGCCCATGCCCGGGCCCAGCAGCTTTGGCGCGGTGTAGACCAATAGCTCGTCCACCAACCCCGCCCGAATCAGCGAGCCATTGAGCTTGAAACCCGCCTCTACGTGCAGCTCATTGATTTCACGCCGCCCAAGGTCCAGCATCATGGCGGCCAAATCGACCTTGCCGTGGGCATCGGGCAGGTAAATCACCTGCGCACCCAGTGCCTCCAAAGCCTGCTTTTTTGCGTCGTTTGGGGCTGCAGCGTATATAAATATGGCACGACCAGCTATTGAGTTAAGAGCGTCTTGCGACAGACCAAACGCTTCACTGGGCGCAGCGCGCTTACCTAAAGTAGAAAACAACTTCGCATCCAGCGGCGTTTCCAGCTTGCTGTCTACAATCACCAAGTGCGGCTGTCGCGGCGTGTCCACATGCCGCACGTCCAGCAGCGGGTCATCTTGCAGCACGGTGCCGATGCCTGTCAGCACCGCACAGGCCCGCGCCCGCCAGGCATGGCCATCCGCCCGCGCGGTTGGCCCGGTAATCCACTGGCTGCTACCATTGCCAAGAGCCGTCTGCCCATCCAGCGAAGCCGCCACTTTAAGCCGCACCCACGGTGTTTTGCGCACCATGCGGCTAAAAAAGCCAATATTCAGCTCCCGCGAGGCAATGGCCTCAGGGCTGTCGGTTGGCAATACCTCCACCTCAATCCCGGCATCCCGCAGCATCTGCACGCCCCGCCCCGCCACCAGCGGGTTGGGGTCCAAAATAGCCACCACCACTTTGGCGATGCCCGCGTCGATGAGGGCATTGCAGCAGGGCGGGGTGCGGCCGTAGTGCGAGCAGGGCTCCAGGGTGACATAGGCGGTGGCGCCCTTGACTGCGAAGCCCCTGGCCGCTGCGTCGCGCAGCGCCATGACTTCGGCGTGAGCGAGGCCTGCGGGTTGGGTGTGGCCTACCGAGAGTACTGAGTTATGGTTTGCTGAAACGACACACCCAACCCGAGGGTTGGGTGAGGATAAATACAGTGAATTCTCAGCCGAAGTTAAAGCATGGGCAAGAAAATTCAAAGCGTGTTACCGCCAACAGTCTTGCCGGGTAACACCAGCGCTTTGACCGGAAATATTTTTAACTCCCAAGTTGGTCAACGTGAATGTGCCACATCTATCGCCATCCATACCGTTAATTGGCTTCATTTTTAAGGTGAAGTCTTGATCGTTAAAGGTTGAGTTTGTAATGTCAATCTCGTATGACGCATTGGCTGCCGTGGAGCCTTGCGGCGTGAATATCAATGAGTCAGCAATATTCACGGCATTACCCGCTCTATCTTTGCTGTAGCGGTCATTGGCAGAGTAAAAGCGCTGCAAGTACTGGCCTGCTTGCAACAGCGCAGCTTTGGCATCAGCACGCTTACCTCGCCGGACATATTCTGTGTAGGAGGGCAGGGCAATACTCGCTAATATGCCCACAATTGCCACTACGATCATTATTTCTATGAGCGTAAAGCCTTTTTGTGTTTTCGAAATAGTTTTCATAGATTATTGGCGTAAGAAGAGTTGGCGTACATCTCTGCGCATATTGCACTGGAATGGGTCAGTAGCAGGATCGCAAAACGTAGGTTTGCACTCGCCATCTCTGATTAGGGTGCTTTCATTAGCGCCTGTTACATATTTCAAGCCATCCTTACAAGGTGGTTCACAATAATTGTTGGCCGCACTTGGTATGCAAATTGTACAAAAATTGTTGGCTGCAGTCGCTACACATTCACTACATGAATTAGTATCACTCTTTATGCATACTTTTGGTTCTTCACATGAATTAGTTGCACTCGGAATACAACCCCCTAGAGGTAACACCGTATTAGAGCCGTCCGCCAAAGCCGTGTAAGTGCAACCAGTTCCATCAAAGTCATTAACAACGCCGTCTCGATTGACATCTATGGTAGGTGTGGTCTTGCAAATACCTGTGAAGGGGTTGATCAGGTAATTGATGCCTTTCGTATCACCTGTAATGGTGCAACTAGTTTGGGAGGCTCTGGGGGCAATGGTATCCACCCGCACTAAGGTGCTTAGCGCTTCGATAGGGTAAATAGAGCGCTGACCCGTTAACAGAGTGTAGTCCAGCACCCAGCCGCGATCAGTGCCTTTCCAGTCGATGGCACGAACATGTCCTACATCGTAAAAGGTTGCATAGGTGGTGGTGTTAAAGCTGGTGGTGCTGGCTACCAAGACGCTTCGATCAGCAATCGCTGTAAAAGTGACAGTTCCGCCAAAAGTGCTCTTGTCCCACAAACCGTAAGCAGATTGCGTTTGTGTGGAAGCAGTTTTAGTCAAATCGGCGTCATCTGCCGTCAGCAAACGGCCTGTACCAGCTACCACTATATAGCCTGTCAACCCATCGTTGCGTGCAAACACTGCGGGTGCTGCAGTAATTGGCTGTATAACGTTTGCAGCGCTTTTTGCGGTAAACAATAGCTGGCCATTCTTCCAGTCGGAAGAGCTTGCACCTGTTAAGTCAAAGCGCCATATATTGCCTTGCAAGTCGCCAGCGTATGCGCCTACAACCTGCGACTTGGCATTACGTACCAGCCGCACGCCGCCCAAGCCGTTGGCAGTTGCGGTGCCAGCAGTCAGCTCTGCGGTTTTGGTGCCATTAGCCAAGTTCACTAAAAATAAACTTGCCTTGCCAGACTTGCTGCCATAGCCATTGCCAACGGCGGCAACCCAGTCACCGCTTTCTGTTACGCCTGTTTCTATGTCAAACAAGACGTTGCCCAACTCTGCAAAACCTGCGCTGTTGTTATTAACTTCCCACAAAACATGCTGGCCTTTCATAGTTAGGGGCTTTGTTACGTCCAGCGCAAACACCGACTTGGCACCCGCACCCGTGCTGCCTAACAATACGTTTGTCCAGCGTACAGAGGTACCAGTTGCTCCATTCAAGTAGGGTGCATCAATATAGGCATCGCTCTCTTTGACTGGGCCATCCACATAAAATTGGTGATTGATGGGATAGTCCTTACTTGTCAGTTTATGCAACGCAGGCAGCAACGTGCGCGGTATATAGGCAAACACTTCTCTGCCATCATTTTCAGCAAAACCGTGCAGCATACCGTCGTTGGCCCCCACAAATAACACCCCTTCGGTACGGGCTGCCTTGGTAGATTTGTACGCCGTGTAAGTGCTACCTGGCGTGCCAGGTAAATTGGCATAAGCTGATAGCGGATCGTTCGTATTTTTTACAAATGCGGGACGTGAATTGACAATATCGCCCAACAGTGCCTTACGCTCCCGAAACGGCTTGCCATCACCTTCTTTGCTGCGGTCACCACGTATGTAGTCTGTCATGTCTTGGCTGAAAGTGGTGGTAAGTTGGTTGGTAGCCGTGCCAATCAAACTATTGGTACCTAAAAAGGTGAACTTAAACTCAATGGCGTTCTTGACTCTGTCTACATACACCCATACGTCACGTGTGGTAGCGGAGGGGATGGTGGAGGTGCCAGTAGGTGCACCGTTCCCGTCTACAGAGGTAACTTGCCAAACTGGTGGCGTAATGTCCGCACCTGTTTTGGGATTTATGCTGATCGCAGACAAATTACCCCACCATTCGCCAGTGGTATAAAAAGGAACGAATTTTTTGGTGCCAGCTTGTAGCGATGCGGTTGAAGCTGCAACCCCAGCTTGAGACGATGTTTCGCCTGAGATGCTCAGCAAAATTCGCCGTAAATCAGCAGCGAATGTGGTTGCATCGTTGACTGAAATGTATTCACCTCCGCCGTTATGTGCCGCATGCACCAAATCGTCAGCCGTACTCACATCGTTAGCAATAGGTTGCGGCCAGTTTCCCTGACCAGCTTTTGCAGCAGCAAGCTGAGTGGCACTCAGCTTGCCATTGACGCCGAAACCTACCGTATAAGTAGACAGGTTCTGCCAAAATGGCGCAGAACCGGGTTTGCCGTTAGACACGTTATTGACTAAAGAGCGCAGATCAGTAGACCAGTAATAATGCGCAACGTCTGCCAAAGTTGTGTTGTAGCCAGCGCCTGCAGTCAGGTCAGCCTTGCCAACGTTGCGTGGATCCGTAAGGTCATGCGGCGTGTATTTGTAGGTGGTAGTACCGTCCAAGTGGGTTATCAACAGACCTTGGTTTCCATCAGAATCTACGTTGTCCACTGCAGTGGCATAGGGATTAGTTCCGGTGCTGCTAGTGTAGGGCCCATCGTTCCATAACCCATCCGTTGTCATTACTGCAAAGCTGCGCCGGCAAGAGATGTGGTCTACAGCAGCCTCTGCACCAGCGCTCCAAGGTGTGTTACCCCACGGCCCCGCATTGTCAGTTCTTCTGTAATCCTTGCCCACGATATCCAGTACCTGACGCAGTGGTGTGCCTACGGCATTAGCAGTGCTTTGACCATTGAGCCAGGTGCGAAAGTCGTTAACGGTATCGGCATAGTTCTTTACGGACCTAATGTTCGTGTTACTGCTGACATATCTTGTAGCCTCGCCCAACGTAAGGTAGTTCATTCGGAAAGAGTCGGGTAGCCCCGTAAAGGCTATGCTTACGCCAACTTTAGCCGCCTTCAGTCGGGTGCTGTTGTAGGTGTACCAGTTACGGATATTTTGAAACTCTTGTGCAGATGTGCAAGCTGCTCCACCACAGTCAATGCGATCTGTAGGAGTAGGCAGCGGGTTAGTTGCTTGCGGTACGACTATATTTGATGCGCTACCACCAGCAAGAAAGCCAAAAGTACCGTCGGTAAAAACCCAATAGGTATCGTAGTTTGCAGCATTGTTGAATGCAGCTGCGGTGGTTGCAGCTGCAATATTAAAAGTCGGCTTAGCAAGATAAATTGCCCGTCCTGCTTTCAAAATATTTTGGCCTTTATTATTCACGCCAATCACTGCACTACCGTTACTGAAATTACTATCTGTCCAAGCAGCAGTACTAGGACTATTTAATGCACCTGTTGTTGAAATGCCCGTTGTGTAAAGTTTGCGCGAGTCATACATTAGGCTGTTGTTCTCGGGCGAAGCAAACCGATAGTCTGATCGCTGCAGTACAGGCACCGTTGTCTGGTCATTAAATGAATCTGAGAGACAATCATAAGCAAGACCGTATTGGTACAGAACCAGCGGAGATGCAGTCTTGATAAATGAATTCTGCGGATTCTTTTTGTAAATGCACTCCCAGTCCATAGAGCCCGATTCGTCCATGATGAACGTCAAGTTAGGGCGCACAGCCACCGTCCTGGACAACAAGGGTTCTTGAGCCAGGGTTTGCGCTCCAACTCCGAATGAAGTCATCAGACTGGTCAGCAAAAGTAGACCCGCAAAGTGATGCTTTATAAAAGTAAAAGCAAATTTCATGATAATTCTCCGGTAGAGCCAATTAAATAAGGCACAGCATGCTATTAAAATACGAGCAAATTGATTGCTTGAGCAGGCATTTGATCAAGGAGGCATCCTGATAGTGGATTGCAAAAATACTTCTGATCCGTTAGGTATATCTTGATTGTTGTCGGACTTGGCAACCTCAGGACCGAACCCACGGGCCGTTACCTGCACCACAGAGGTTGAACCGAAAGCGTACTGCGCTATGCAATCTGGCGCACGCTTGTACATTGCGGCAAAAGTCGATGATCCGCTGCTAGTGGCGCTAGGATCGCCCAATTTATCCAGCGTTTCCAAGCTTACGGTAGCGGATTTGACTGTGCTGCTTTGCCAGGAGCTGATTTCTTCCCAGTTGGTTTTGTCGCTGGCTGTTGCAGGAGAGGCTACGATAGTTATGGTGTGAGTTGGTTTACCAGCAGGCAGAGATTGGCTTTTGCTCGTGCGGTGCGTGTTGATAGCGCCTGTCTCACAGTAGCGCAGCGCGGCCTCTGCTGCCGCCATAGCCAAGCCTTGGGTACGTGCGTTGTTGGCAACTATCTCGGTAGAGCCTGCACCTTTGACGGCAAGGGCAGCAACACCCGAAATGACTAACAACATAACCAGCGTGACAAGTAAAATTACCCCGCTTTGCTGGCGTATGGGCGCTTGTGCAGAGTCCAGAGTTTTTGTAGTGGAGTGTTTCATGACGGCAGGACAATTCGGTTGCGTAAAGCAAAGTGCATTACGTAGGCTTTGTGTAGATAGCGGTCTTTTATCTTTATTTGGGTGCTGTCGCTGGGGTTGCAGTCTGAGTAATAACCATAAACACTATCTGAGCCATCTTGTGCTAGCACGTCCACCAGAATAGCTGTGCTGCTCTTCACAACTAAGCATACGCGCACAGTTCGGACTAACTCCCAGCGTTCAGAGCCGTTGAAGTCTTTAGTCGCTTTGGCTGCAGAAAACTCAGGCGCAGTAGCCAGGTCTGTTTTACCTGATGCATTCCCAATCTCAGTGGCAGAGAGGTAACCAGCTGGAAAACGCGTCGCATTTTTGGAAACGGTACTAGTACCCAGGGAGTTGGTAGGGTTCACTACACCGTAGTCAATTTTCATTGACTCAATATTACCTACCAAAGGCTGTGATGGGGTAGCAAACGTCGGGGTTCCACCGTTGCCGGTACACGACAAGCCACCATCTCTGATAAAGTAGCGGTTTTCAACCAAATAATATGTTGCGGCGGTAGCCGCAGTGCCATCAGAATTAGTGAGCGCTTGTGTGAGTTGCGAAACAGCAGCACCCGTGCAATCGGCTGGCGTTGTACCAGACAAATTGGGGCTGAACTTGTCGGCTTCATATTGAATCGCCAAACTAGCGTTGGTACCGGATGCGTTGCAAGTTAGTTTGCTAATTTCTGTTGCAGGGGTTGCACCTGAACCATTAGAAAATCCTTTATCGCAACCAAAAATTCCCATGGGCTTTTCGTTAGCTGCAACAGCAGTTGCACTTAATAGATTGTAAATAGGAGTAGGCGTGCGAGCTTGCACGGGATTAAATGCCGCGCTACGAATTTGTTGCCCCAAGATTTGAAAAGCCGCTTGCGCGTCTTCGTTCATTTGCTGTTGCACGCTGCCCAAGCGGTTACCCCCAGCCATATTTTGGTATGAGGTTAAAACAACTGCCATGAGCGCAATACCCATGGCCATAGATACCAATAGCTCAATCAGAGTAAAACCGGTTTGCGGTCGTTTAGTTAACCGCTTGAAGGAGAGGTGCAAAGTCATAGTGACACCCGGGTAAATAAGCAGCGTGGAAATGGGTCGGGTGCGGGTGATTGCGCGGTAAGACTTGATGGGCAATTATCAAAATTACTTTCAGAACCGCTCACGCCTTTGCCTTCTACCCATACGATCCAGATATCGAACTGGTTGGTACTACCCACTCTCGTGGTCTCAAACTCGCCTGCCGGCAAGTAAGCTTTTACCCGTGCTTTCATTAGTGCAATATCTTGTTTTGCCAGCGTTGCTAAGGTGCAGTCAGGGAATGCGCACTTATCAGAGGCGGCGATGGCGCCTACCGTTGAAGCTGTCACACTGAAGGTGCCCATTGAATGGTCATAATTGCCACCCATAAATCCATCTGGATTAGCACGCACAATCTCCGCAAAATCGGTGGCAAGCATTGCTGCGGTCAGGCGGCTGGAGGCGCTCTTGTTGGCTGCAATGGTGTAGTTGTACATGCCCGCTATGCCCAAAAGACCAAACGACATGAGAATGATAGAAACTAATACTTCAATTAGTCCCGCTCCTTTTTGGCGCCGTAATTTTGCGCAGGGCGCGCGGCTAGTGGATAGGTTTAGCATGTTTGTGTACCTACTGCCGTGATACGGGTGCGCCCTACAGTGCTTACGCACAGCGCGCGACCAGTTTCAGTTTGATCACTCGAACTAAGACGAGAAGCATTAATTTTCAGACTTCTGCCATTAGTGGGGGACCCTGTACGATCAAATCGAATGCTTTTGACGGTCCCACTTGCAGGATTGATTATTAATCCACCCGATAAATCTTGCTGAACACGCACAATAGTTTCAGCATCACTGTTGGTAGTTGATTTATCATTGTTTCCATCTCTGTCTAAAAAAATAATCCAACCGTCTTGCCAGTCACTGGTATCTTTGCATGCGTTGTAGTCGCTGTTCGCGGGGCAAAGCGTAACGCTCAATCCGCGTTTGAGTGCTTCACTGCGTGCAAAATTTATGTCACTGGATAGAGTGCTGATACCACTGTTGATAGCATTCAGGGCCATGAGGCGACTGAATGACGGGGCAGCTAAGGCTGCAAGTATGCCGATGATGGCAATGACCACCATTAGTTCAATTAGAGTAAAGCCCTGATAGGCGAAGAAACGCCTAAAGCTTTTAACTCTCTTTGACAGTAGTATGACCAAGGGCGCAGATTTACTCATGTGCAAAGGATACGACAAGTCCAAGCTCTGGGGTCTGTCGTCAAGACCAATGGCAAAGATTGTGAGATAAACGGTATTTACCTACCGCCGAACCTCATCCACCAACGCCCGAAACTCATCAATATCCTCAAAATTCCGGTACACACTAGCAAACCGCACATAAGCCACTTTGTCCAGCTTTTTTAGCTCGCGCATGACGAGTTCGCCTATGCGGGGGCTTTGGACTTCGCGTAGGCCCAGGTTGAGGAGTTTTTCTTCTATGCGTTCTATGGCGCTGTCTACCTGTTCGGTGCTGACGGGGCGCTTGCGCAGGGCGAGGGCGAAGCTGGCTTGCAGTTTGCCGCGCTCGTACTCTATACGGCGGCCGTCTTTTTTGACGACGGCGGGGAAGTTGACCTCGGGGCGCTCGTAGGTGGTAAAGCGTTTTTCGCAGGCGCCGCACTGGCGGCGACGGCGAATGAAGTCGGCATCCTCAGAAATACGCGTTTCTACGACCTGGGTGTCTAGGTGGTTGCAGAACGGGCATTTCATGGTGGATGGCTTACTTTTATGGGTGCTTTAGGCCGTTAGCCCAATAGATAATAGCACGACCAGCTATAAAAAATATAGCGATTAGCCGTACACCGGGAAGCGGCTGGTCAGCGCCGTGACCTTGTCGCGCACCGCCGCTATGTTGGCCGGGTCGCGCGGGTTGTCCAGCACGTCGGCTACCAGGTTGGCGGTGGCGCGGGCCTCGGCCTCTTTAAAACCACGGGTGGTCATGGCGGGGGTGCCAATGCGCACGCCGCTGGTGACCATCGGCTTTTCGGGGTCGTTGGGGATGCCGTTCTTGTTGATGGTCATGTAGGCGTCGCCCAGCAAGGCTTCGGCCTCTTTGCCGGTGATGTTTTTATTGCGCAAATCGACCAGCATGACGTGGCTTTCGGTGCGGCCGCTGACGATGCGCAGGCCGCGCTGCACCAAAGTCTCGGCTACGACTACAGCGTTTTTAATGACTTGCTGCTGGTAATCTTTGAAACTCGGCTCCAGCGCTTCTTTGAAGGCGATGGCTTTGGCAGCTATCACGTGCATCAGCGGGTCGCCTTGCAGGCCGGGGAATACGGCGCTGTTAATGGCTTTTTCGTGCTCGGCCTTCATCAAAATAATGCCGCCGCGCGGGCCGCGCAGGCTCTTGTGGGTGGTGCTGGTGACTACGTCGGCATGGGGCACGGGGTTAGGGTACACGCCAGCGGCAATCAGGCCAGCGTAATGCGCCATGTCTACCAAAAAGATAGCGCCCACGGCTTTGGCCACCTTGGCAAAACGCTCAAAGTCAATGCGCAATGAATAGGCTGAGGCACCAGCAATGATGAGCTTGGGCTTTTTCTCGTGCGCCAGGCGCTCCATTTGGTCGTAGTCGATCTCTTCTTTGGCGTTCAGCCCGTAGGAGACGACGTTAAACCATTTGCCGCTCATATTCAGAGGCATGCCGTGGGTGAGATGGCCGCCTTCGGCCAGGCTCATGCCCATGATGGTGTCGCCGGGCTTGAGGAAGGCCAAAAACACCGCCTGGTTGGCACTTGCACCGCAATGGGGCTGCACGTTGGCGCAGTCAGCGCCAAAAAGCTGCTTCACGCGGTTAATGGCCAAGGTTTCGGCCACGTCTACGTTCACGCAGCCGCCGTAGTAGCGCTTGCCTGGGTAGCCCTCGGCGTATTTGTTGGTCAGCTGGGTGCCTTGCGCGGCCATAACGGCGGGGGAGGCGTAGTTCTCGCTGGCGATCAGCTCGATATGGTGCTCTTGGCGGGTGTTCTCGGCGGTGATGGCGGCAAACAGCTCGGGGTCGGCTTGTTCGATGAGGATGTTGCGGTTAAACATGCTTGGCAGTCCTGGGGTAGCTAAAGGATGTCCCTGCTAGAGTGCGTGCACTTTGGCACGACGACGCAGGGCTGCCCAGGCGAACGGCTAAACACAACCGGTGTAGATTGCGGCACGCTTCCTAGTGGTGGCCCACGTCAGCGCTTGAAAACCTTGTGAAAAAGGCCAAGCGCCTATCGCCAGTTGCGTACGGTGTGAAGTGTACCCGAAGGGGGTACGGCGGGCGCTTTGAAGGCCTATCCGGGGTCAATTCTTGATCAAGAACGGATCAAGAATTGACAAACGCCGCGATTTTGTCTTCGCCGTCGGTTTTGCTGGCCTCTGGCACGGGTGCCGGGGTGCGGCGGGTAATGGGGGATACGACCGGAATAATGTGCGGAGCTGGGGGCACAAAGGTGGGTACCGCCTTGCCGCCTGCTACGGCGCGCAGCCTGGCGTGCTCAGCCATCACCTTTACGGCGTAGCCGCCCTCGGTAGCGTCGCTGGTGGCGCCCACGTACTGGCGTAGGCCGCCCTCAACGGAACCGGCGCGGGTAATGCATTCGCGCAGTATGGTGGCGCCCACGCGCAGGTTGGTTACCGGGTCAAACGCGGCCAGTTTTCCGCCAAAGCCCTCGTACTTTTCAGTGTGCACGGTGGTCATCACCTGCATCAGGCCCTGCGCGCCTACCGGGCTTTGGGCAAACGGGTTAAAACCCGACTCGATGGCCATCACCGCCAAGATCAGGGTGGGTTCAATTTTGACCTTGCTGCCCACTTCGTAGGCCTCCATCACCAAGGCCGACAAGGGCTCAGGGGCGACACGGTATTTTTTGCTCAACCAGTAGGCCACTGAGGCTTGCTGCTTGGGCAGGTCTTTCGGGTTGGCGGCGGTGGCGCGGTCAATCGCGTCAGGCTCTACCTCTACCTCGTCGGCCACCGCCACCACCGGTTGGCGCTCTTGCAGCCAGCCCATCAGCGCGGTTTCGCTTTGCAGGCGCAGGTCAGGCTTGGCAGCCAAAGTGATAGCAAGAAACGCCAGCACCAAGCCCATTACAGCGAAGCCGTTGTGGGCAATTTCAAAAAAGCCTTGGGCTACATCGCCCGCGAATGTTCGCAAGCCTTGGTTAAATTTAGTTATTACGGTCATAGCACGCCTTCACGCCTTTCTACGCGCGGGGCCTCGTGGCGTGTGTCTGCGGCTGGCAGGCACTGTGCAACGGGGCACCTCGTTTGGATTGGATACACAAGCTGTTTGTTGGCTGCGCACTTAGAAAGCTGTGCGCTTTGATCCGTCCAACAACGCCTTTGCCGGACTCGGCAGCGTCAATCGGGGGCTTGGAAGTGCTTTGCCTTCCAAGGGTTAGCCCGATGTTTTGATAGCAGTTTGCATTTTAGGGGGCTTCTAAATACCAAGTCAAGTATTTAAACGTTAATTTATATATCAATAAATGTATTAAAGAGTTATTTTCAGGCTGTTTTCTGCAAATAGTGGGTAGATGAACCGAAATGACGCCAACTTAGAGGCAAATGCTTAAATGGGCCTGTGCGGCAGGCTTTTGCCAGCCGACAGCCGGCACTGATGACACGTCTGTATACAAATTGGCATTTGAATTTTTCAGTGCCGTTGCCTATAGTAAGTACGTCAGATGCTCTCTGACAACTTCATGTGGGCAATCTATTGCCTGCTACGCGGTGCGGACGTGAAACCTCCGTATCCGTGACCCCAGGCGGCACGCAGCTTAGCTGAGCCGCCAAGCCCGGTGGATGTGGTCATCAGACTGTCCGTCGGGCTTTCTTTTGGGCTAAATATGCTTTAAGCCCAATAGAGTGGGGCACAATCTGCTATTAATAATGTAGTGTATTGTGGCTGGCTAACCACCCGGCAACACGCTCGCCCACCGCGTTCGCGCCACAGCCGTGCGGGCCGCTGGGCTACTATGGTTAGCTATCAGTTGGCCACCAGTTGGCTACTACTTGGCGCTTAGTTGGCGCCTTGTTCGCAGTTTCTTGCATGGGTGACCATAAAACCAGCGAAAATAGGCGATTCGGCGCTGTCGTGTGTGATGACATTTGCCCCTCACTTTTCACCACATTGCCTTATGCTGAGTTTCCCTACTTTTAAAAAAAACCAAGAGTCTGCCGTGCCTGCTACCCCCGATACCAAAGCCGCTAAACCTGCTGCGTCCAACGCCGCGCACCCCCTTGACAAGCAAACGGGTGGTGCCTTCAGCGCCCCTACCTCGGGCGACCGAGCGGCGCGCGTGCGCGACTGGCTGGCCACCAACCCCAGCGCCGAGCAAATGCAATTGGTGTTTAAAGAGCTGAGCGTGAAAGACAAAGGCGCCGCCAAGCCCCTGCGCGAAAAGCTCGACGAGCTCAAGCGCGCCAGCGCCCAAGAGCACATGGCCGTAGAGTGGGCCGACAAAGCCACCGCCCTGCTGTCGGGTAGCAAGCTCAATATTGCCGATGCATTGGCCTGGCAGCGCGATGCCGCCAAAGCCGGTGCGCCCCTGTCCAAAGAGCCTTTGGCCACCGTGAAAACCCAGTTGGCCGAGCGCGTGAAGCAGGTAGAAGACCTGCAGCACCGCGCCCAAGTGCAGCGCGAGGCCGCTTTGCTGATGGCCCAGCGCATTGAGGTGCTGTCCACCAAGCCCCTGGCCGACGCGCAAGCCGCGTGGGAGGTGCTGCGCGGTGACGTGAACTTGTGGCAAACCCAGGCGGAGGCCATGGCGTCTGACGCCCAGTGGCCTAGCATTGACACCAAGTTTGCACCGCAGCTTGACAGCGCCAAGTCGCAGTTGCTCACGCTGTGGGAGGCATTCCAGGCCGCCCTGTCGCAGGCCGTGGCCGCTACCAGCGACGCCGCTGCCCCGCTGCCCGCAGTGCCCGTGTGGGCCGAGGCCATCCGCGCCGCACGTGGCCACGCAGAGCCTAAGCCAGAGCGCGCCGAGAAGAATGCCAAACCCAAGATTGACCCGGAAATCCGCTCCCAGTCCACGCAGATAGTGCGTGAGCTGCTAGCCAAACTAGAGCATGAACTGGCTGAAGGCCATGGCAAAGCCAGCGTAGGTGCGGCCAACGCCGTGCGCGCCGCGCTGAAGGACCATGGCGGCAACATTGGCGAAAAGCTGGAAGCCGCAGCCCAACACGCCCTAGGCGCAGCAGGCGAGCTAGAGGGCTGGCAGCGCTGGCGCGCCAACCAGATCCGCGAAGAGTTGACCCACCACGCGCAGGCCCTGGTAGCCAAGCCCCTGGGTGGCCGCAAACAGCAAGAAGCCGTGCGCAACCTGCGCGACGCCTGGAAGCAAACCGACCAGGGCGGCGTGCCCAACCACAGCATGTGGAAGCGCTTTGACGACGCCTGCAACGAAGCCTACAAACTGGTCGAGGCCTGGCTGGAGAAGGTCAAAGCCGAAGAAGGCGCGCACAAAGCCCAGCGCCTGGAGATGATTGAAGAGATCAAAGCTTGGGGCACGGCCAACGCCAACCGCACCGACTGGAAAGAAGTGAACCGCGAGCTGCACCAGTTGAGCGAAAAGTGGCGCAACGGCGGCCACGTGGGCGAAAAAACCTTTGCCGAGCTGCAGCCTTTGTACAAGGCCGCTATCAAAGAAGCCCACGCCCCCCTAGACGCCGCACAAAGCGCCAGCCTGGCCCGCCGCCACGGCATGATCGACGAGGCCAATGTGCTGGGCGCTGCGCCCGTGATGCGTATTGACGCCGTCAAGGCCCTGCAACAGCGCTGGCAGCATGAGGCGCAAAGCGTGCCGGTAGACCGCAAGCAAGAGCAAAAACTGTGGGACGCCTTTAGGAAGCCAATTGACGACGCCTTTAACAGGAAGAGCGCCGAGCGCGAGCAAGCCGCCGCCGCCATGAGCGTGCACGACAAAGCCGTGCTGGACGCCGTGAAAGCGCTGGACGACGCCAATGCCAGCGGCGATGTGCAGAAAATTCGCGCTGCCATAGCGGCAGTAGAGGCGGCTGGCCGTGGGCAATTGCCTGCGGCGGCACCGGCTGCTGCGCCTGTGGCCGTAGCTGCGCCAGTGGCGGCACCCGTGGCCGCTGCTGAGTCGGCACAGCCTGCCGATGCGGCTGTTGCCACTACAACGGATGCAGACGTTGCAGATGCGCCCGCAAAGTCAGCGCCAGACGCTACGCAGGCCACCGCTGCTGAAGCTGCCGAAGCCCCCGTTACCGCCGAAACTCCCGCCGCAGAGCCTGATTCAGACGCAAATCAGCCGCAAGCCCAAGAGAATACAGCACAAGCAGCTGCTGAATCAGTAGCACCTGCCGCGCCTGCAGCCCCCGTCAAAGTGGCCAAACCCGTCGTCGCCATGCGCGGTGGCGACGACCGCCCCGGCGCTAAAAAGACCGAGCCCGCAGGACAAGGCCGCTTTGGCGACAAAAAAGGCGGCAAGTTTGAAAGCCGTGGTGGCCCGGGCGCTGGCCGCCCTGGCGCACCCGGTGGCCCCGGCGGCTTTGGTGGCCGTGATGGCGACGCCCGTGGCAGCCGCATGGGGGACAGGGGCAGTGACCGAGGTGGTGACCGCCGCGACGATCGCGGTGCGGGCAACCAAGGCGACGACCGCTTTGCCAACAACGGCCCACGCCTGTCCAACACCGCCTTTTACGCCCAGCGCGACGCGCTGGAACGCGCACAGATGTCGCTGAAAAAGCTGGCCGCGCAGGCGCATGGCGAATCTCTTACCGGCTTGCTGACGGCATGGGAGCAGCGCAATGCCGACGCCGTGCCCAGCGTGCAAGAGCTGGGCAAATCGGTCAGCCCGGCCGCCCGCACCGCCTGGTCGCAAGCCGTGGCCAAGCCCGCAGCGGGCGACGCAGCCACGGCGCTGCTGCGCATTGAGATGGCCGCCGAGGTACCCACCCCGGCTGAGCACATCAACGCGCGGCGCATGCTGCAGCTGCAACTGCTCACCAAGCGCAACGACCCAGCGCCTG
This sequence comes from Polaromonas sp., assembly GCA_043766985.1. Lineage (GTDB taxonomy): Bacteria > Pseudomonadota > Gammaproteobacteria > Burkholderiales > Burkholderiaceae_C > JAAFIP01. The sequence goes on along the minus strand of JAYUHM010000056.1, from coordinate 48,569 downwards.
CCGACACCTGGGCGCTAGACACTACCGCCGTGCTGTCTACCCCGCACGACCCGGCAAGTGCCAAGCGTTTGCAAACCGCGCTGAAGGCTTTGCTGCGCTAACCGTGTCGGTTAACGAAACCGTTGCACCAGCTCCAGCAGGCCAATCAACAGCGGCTGGTGCACCATGTAGTACACCAGGCTCCAGCCGCCCAGCCACGCCAGCCAACGCGTGCCGCTGGGGATAGCGGCGCTCAACAGAGCAGGGCGGCTGCGCAGCAGCCACTGGGTAGCGGCCATGCCCCACCACATCACCCCCAGCCAGGGCAGCAGGGGCACGTAGTCTTCGGTCAAGGGTTTGGCAGACACCAAACCCAGCCAGTTATACGGCTTTTCATTCAAAAATAGCAGCTCAGCCCAATAGAATATAGCACGAGCAGCTATAAACTTCATAGCTATTGCCAGGGCGCCCCAGAGCCACAGCCACTGTCCCCAGTGCGCCGTCAGCCGCACAATAATCAACATCAGCGCGATGCCGTGCAGCACGCCAAAGTAAATAAAACTCTTGGGGTACATCAGGTACGAGGCGCCAGTCACCAGCAGCGCACAGAGCGCCACCTGCGCCCAGCGCCGCCAAAACCGCTGCCAGCTTTGGCCCTGGTGCAGCGCCACCGCCTGCCCCGCGCCGGCGCACAGCAAAAACAAGCTCACGATACAGGTACGTTGCCAAGTCCACAACGGATCATGGTAAAAATTCTGCCTGATCCACTGAAAATGGTTCAGGTCAAAACAAAAATGGTAGAGCGTCATCCACCCCATCGCCGCGCCGCGTAGGGCGTCAAGGCGGTCGTAGCGGGGCGTCTGGGGCGCGTTGGGCGTGTGGGCGTGTTGGGGCATGGTCAAAGCATAAGTCTACGTTATAGGCGATAGGTCAAACTACGCGCAGGCCACTGCGCAAAACGCAGATGCTGCATACTAGACTGAATTTTGCTTTAACCCCTAGGATTTTTTCATGCAGCCTTCTGCGCGCAGCTTCACACCAGCCTCTGGTACCACAGCCACTGTCTCCCGCCGCAAATTCTCTGGCTTGCTAGCCGCAGGCACCGTCAGCCTGGCCGCGCCCAGCTTTGCGCAAGACTATCCCGCCGCCAAGCCCCTCAAGCTGGTGGTGCCCTTCCCAGCGGGTGGCAGCTCCGACGCAGCAGGCCGCCTGATCGCGCAAGAGATGGGCTTGGTGCTGGGCCAAAGCATGGTGGTGGACAACAAAGGCGGTGCCAACGGCATTATCGGCACCGACGCAGTGGCCAAGTCTGTGCCCGATGGCTACACCCTGGTGCTGGTCGACATTTTTCACACCACTGCGCCGATCTTCACCCGCAAGATGCCCTATGACGCGGTGAAAGACTTTGTCGCCGTGGGCCAGGTCGCCAAAACGCCCGCTTTCCTGTTTGCCAACCCTGCCTTCGTGGCTAAAACCTTGGGCGATACGCTGCACACCATCAAGGCCACGCAGTCGGGCATCAACCAGATCACCGCTAACAAAGTGCTGGAGCTTGCCAAAGCCAACCCAGGCAAAGTCACCATGGCCATCCCTGGCGCGGGCAGCGTGGTGGTGGAGCTGCTGCGCGCTGGCTCGGGCGCGCAGTTTACCAACGTGCCTTACCGAGGCAGCTCGCCGGCCCTGATCGACATGATCAGCGGCCAGGTAGACCTGATGATCACCACCATGGCCAGCGCCGCCGTGCACCACAAAAGCGGCAAGCTCACCATGCTGGCCACGACAGCCCCCAAACGCCACCCCGACTTTCCTGATGTGCCCACGTTGGCTGAGCTGGGCGTGAAAGGCATGGAGTATGAGCAGTGGTTTGGCGTGCTGGCCCCTGCAGGCACGCCTAAAGCCGTTGTCGACAAACTCAACGCGGCGTTGGTCAAAGCTGTGGGTACGCCGAACGCTAAAGAGCGCATTGCAGGTTTATCGATGGACGCTGCGGCGGGCTCGCCAGAAGAGTTTCGCAAGCGCGTAGAAGGTGATGCGCAGCGCTGGGTCAAACTGGCCTCCGATATGGGAATCAAGCCGCTGGATTAACCTGGCTCTACGCACCATGAAGCTTTACTCTGGCCCCCTCAGTCTATTTTCGCGCAAGGTAGAAATTGCCCTGCATGAAAAAGGCTTGTCTTTTGAGCGGGTGATGGTGCCGTTTACCCAGACCGTGGGCTACAGCCCTAAAAATACGGATGTGCTGCGCATCAACCCCAAAGGCCAGGTGCCAGTGCTCGTTGATGGCGACCTGAGTTTGTACGATTCCACCGTCATTATTGAATATTTGGACGACGCGTATCCCCAGTCGCCCTTGTTCCCGGCTTCGGCCAAAGACCGTGCCCAGTGCCGGTTGTTGGATGTGTTTGCCGACGAAGTGATGTTGGTGCCGCTGCGTGCTTTGATGCACCGCACCGGCCCACGCCCCGCAGACCCGCAGGCTTGGCTGTCACTGGAAGCCGCAGCCAAAGAGGCTGGCTTGGTTTTAGCGCATCACTTGGCTGAGCTGGATCAAAGCCTGGGCGGTACGGCGTATTTTTGCGGCAAACTAAGTGCCGCAGACATATCGGTATTTATGGCGGTTCTTTTTTCGCAGCGTTTAGGCGGGCCCTCTATCAAAGGCCACGCTGCACTTTGGCAGTGGTACCAAAACCTCAGCGTAAGGCCTGCATTTGCCAATATATTAGCCGAGATTAAAGCTGCGGATCTTGCGCTGTCAACGCAGGTTGAGGGAGCTTACCGTTGACAGTTGGGCTTGGCACGAGGCCTCTTTCGAGAGGGTAGCAGTAATTTTCACCTAAGCGGTTTGCTTCGTAGGCCGTAACTTTTGTACCCCAGTCCACCCCGACTTTCCTGATGTGCCCACGCTGGCCGAGCTGGGCGTGAAAGGCTTGGACTACGAGCAACGGTTTGGTGTGCAGGCTCCTGCAGGTGCGCCAAATGCAAAAGAGTACATTGGTGGCTTGGCAATTGATGCCGCTATGTAGCCGCCAGACGAGTTTTGCCAACGTGGGCAAGCGATACGCAGCGCTGGGTAAAGCTGGCTGCTGACATGGGTATCAAGCCGCTGGATTGAGCCTACTTTGGCTGGGAGCAATCTACAACCAGTACCGCAATCTTGTGTCGCAGGTCTTGTGGCACGGTGTCGGTCAATCTCTCTTGTAATTCCAGTGGAGTTTTAGGTTTTGTACCTCCATCGCTTGGCGCTGCGGTCAGCTTGCCCGTGAACCAGAAGGCCATGAAGATGCCGTACCCGTCGCTGGCAAGTTCGCGTCCGTATTTGGCGATCAATTGCTCTGGGATGGCTTTCCATACATCGGAATGCATTTCCCGTTTGATTTCAATCGGAATCTGATGCGGGGTTGCAATGATTTTGATATCGGCACGCTTTTCATCTGCATAGCGCCCTTCCGGCTCAGCACTAACACCATGCGTGACAAGCATTCGCCGCAAGTCAGACAGCAATGCATCGCGGCAATCGTCTTCGATTTTCGGAGTATCGCCAGCCCAATATTGGCGATAGTCGTTGGTGCTGCCATTTCTAATGTCGTGAATTAGTTGCTTCAGATGATCTACCGTGAGTGCCCACAAGTCTGCGGCATTGGCAGGCTTCAGGTTGGCCAGCGTAGAGACTACTTCTGCGACAGACGAGGGTTTGAATAGGGCTTTGCGGCGTGTAATGCGCTGGTCATAGACTGCACGATTGATATGGTCTGACCATTGCTTTAGGTCTGGTTGCTTCTGTAGCGTAGTTAACGCCTCTAACGCTGCGTCGCTCGGGTTACCTGCTAGCGTAGAAATTAGTCCTTCCACATAGCGACCCATTTCCATCGTCGGTGTGACCATACCCGAGCCTTCTGACCATGATGGACTGCATTTTGGTGCCAATAACTCAATTAAAAAAGCTTGCGAATCCACGGGTAAAGAAATTTGAAAATTGTCTCGTGTTTGCTGTTCATGGATCAAGGAAAATAGGTGGTCGATACGTACCTGCGACTTCGCAACATACCTCTTGGCTGATTCCAAATATAAGCTCGGTGCTACCTGTAGCCCAGCAGTCATCCAATAAACTCTCTGAGCCACATCCATCAATGCATTGCTTAGTTTGTGAGCAGTTAAATCTTTTTGTGTGTCTAGGTCCAGGTGCCTGAGCATCGCGGTGATCAATAGACGCAGGCTTTGGAGTTGTGTTTTGCTGGCTTTAATTGAAAATTCTGCAATCAAATTTGGCACGATATGCTTGGCTACGTCGACGTAGTCTGCATCGTGCGCCAACGCATACAAGCCATTGACGTTTTCTTTTTTGGCGGCAATTTGTAGGCCAATGAGAAGTTGCATGACATTTATGAGAGCATCTGGCCGCAGTATGGCCAATTGTTTAAACCACTCAGGGGCGTTACCGAAATTGTTAGTTAGTCTAAATGCAGCTACCATTTCAAGAGTGGAGAGCGGGAGTTCTAGCGCTGATTTTGGGTTTTCTGTCTGGCGGAGCTCCATAGCTGCCAAACAAGGTGTTGCCAGGTTGTAGCGTTGGCCTTTAAGGTTGAGGTCAATGATGTCTGCTGCTGTTGGCAGATCAGTACGAAACAAGCAATGGCGCAACCCTTGCAACGCGATGCGAATCCATTCATCGTCGTTGTTTAATAACTCAAGCAAACGTGCATCGGGTGCCTTGTCAGTGGCACGGTGATAAAGATCAATGTAAGCGTTTCCAATTTCAACTAGTGCACCAAGATGAGCCAGATTACCGGAGAAACTTGGAAGTGCTTTGCGGAAAAAATCTACCTTCTGAGTGGTCTCGTTGGCAAGTCTTTCTTTGAACTTGGCACCATGCTCTATTTCTACTTGCTGATCTTCTGATGGTGGATATGTACTCTGTAGACAACCCGCTATCCATTCGGCATCTTCGGAATGATCTGACGACCATTGCTCAAGCAGTTGAATTGCTTCGTCCAGTCTATTATTGTTTTTAGTAAACTGAAATGATGCCATAAGCAGTTGTCTGCGCAAGTCGTCGTCAATGCAGGCTTGCGCTAGGGACAAATACCAATCCTTGGCATCGCAAGGCTCTTGCGCCCCGTAGACTATTTTGTAAGTCTGCCACAGCTTGCTCCAGCCGCTTTTGATGGGGTTAGCCTGCTGATGCAGTCCGTATTCAAACACTGCTTTGTAGACTGCAGCATGCGCTGTGAACCATTGCCCGAGTACAGTTTTTTGTTGACTTTCCAGGGGGCAGTAAAAATTAGAGGTCAGCCCAAGTGTTAGCCACCCATAGAGGCGCGGAACTTCTATCGTTGTTCCGTATTCCGACACTCCGCGCACTAGCAATTCACCCACGATGTCGGCCGAGCCCAATCTGTCGTGTTGACCATTGAGTCGAATGTTACTTATTAGTAAAGCATCCAGTAAGTCAGGTACATTTTTAAGGGGAGTAGTATCTTTTGATATTTCATGCCAGAAGCGCCAATAGGAGCCAATCAATCGGTCCGACTTAGGTTGTCTGAAGTGTTGCCAAATTTCTGTAGCGGTAAGTTGGCTAGGGTACAAGGCTAAAAGCAACGTACCCAAAATCTCATCTTCTGAGTCTTCCACCATGTCGGCATGAGTGTCATTCAGAAGCTGCATTAACGTTGACCAGTCATTGCTATTGCGTGCATGGTTTGCAAGGATATTTAGTGCCTCTATTCGCGACCTAGGCCAATAGCTTTTGTCGCGAACAATCCGCTCTAACTCAGGAGTCAAAGCTGGCATTGGATCACCGTTGACCAGAGCATCCAAAAGGCAATCGACAAGAGCCAGATGTGCGGGGCTTCTGTCGGCAGACTGGAGTTGTTGCCTGAAATCGTTTTCCATGTCCTTCGTTGCCAACGCACCGAAAGGTTTGCTAGCCCAGTTTTGATTTCGAAAATAGGCGTATCGCGTGGCTTCACTGCGCAACGCGTCCAGCAAATGCAGTTTTTCAGTTCGATCAAAGTTGCGCACGTCGCCGTTGAGTACGGCGCCCAACGGGTCGCGATCGATCAACTCTTTGCGCAGACTGTTGGGTGCCAATGCCGCCAACCAAGCGTGCAGGCCGCGTAGTTCGGGCACCACGCCTGCGTCCAATCCCAGCATCAAAGCCAGAACACGATTGATTGGTAAGCCCGCTTGGATGCGCGAGACCAGGTACTTCGCGCCTAGGTACTCGCCGATGGTTCGGTGGACGGGGGAGAATTGGCCGCCACTGTGGCCCCTAAATAACCTGGTTTGAAGCGCTGCACCACAGGTGTTTATAACTGGTGCGTCAAAGCTGCTGGTCAGTTCAGGCAGGGTAACAGTACCGATTTGGGGTTCAGTCTGCCTTTGCAAAGCAATCGTGGCGTTACCCGACAGCAACAAGATGGTGCTCAAATAGCCTGCGGCGTGGAGCACTTTGTCGTCGGGCAATGTGCTGTGATGATTGGCTGCAAGGTGGTGATCGTTATGCTCGCGTGCCAACTGTGTGCATGCCATTTCATAAGTCTGGGTTTTGCTGTTTGGCCATTTATTCGCATTAGCAGATACGGCCTTGAACAACATGCGCAGGGTTTGCGGGTTGTCCAGTAAACCCTCAAGGTCGTGGTCTTCAGCGTCATGAATAAACGCTGTTGCGGTAGTTGGATCTGATTGCTGCCAATGTGTGATCAAGGACACACTTTGCTCGCGCGTTAAAGGTTCTAGGTGCAGTTCTGAAAAGCTGTCCTGCGCCACCAGATGCTGTAGCGCAGCGCTGTCTGTACTGCCACGCCAATCTGCCTCGCGGCAAGAGATGCGAAACTTTGGAGTACCTAGTTTTTGCAGCTTTGTGCGTATCTGCCCTATCGCGGTTGACCCTGCTGCGTTACCAGCGGTCATTTCGTCAAGACCGTCAATGAATAGAGGTGCTGTCCAGTGGGGCGGTAATTCCAGCTCAACAAAGTCGCGCGCTCTGATGTAGGTGCCACCTTCTGTTTGGCTCAGTGTTTCAAAAACATCTGTCTTGCCTGCGCCGGGGTCTGCCATCAATACCCAGGCATGCACATCGCGGTAGTGCCCCATAGGTTCGGCCATGGACAACGAACCATCTGCCTTTCGCGCGGCGGCGCTTCGCTCAAGGGCTAGGTGTTCTTGGGTGTTGTTCATTCCATTACACCCGCTGTAGCAAGCCAATGGCCCAAGGGGTACGACAAGAACTCTGTCAGCTCTACTCCACCAGTTCCCACCAGCAATGGTTTTGAGCTGGGATGGCGCTTTGCAAACTCCTGTAGTCCGCTGAGTTTCCCGGTGGAAGCGCCGCTCTTTACCTCTATCACTGTGAGCTGCATGGCGTTTGAAATCACAAAGTCCACTTCATGCGGGCTCTCGCGCCAATAGCTGATCTCTTCATTTGTGGTCGCAGTGTTGTGCAGGTGTGCCCCCACTGCGCTTTCGACTAAGCGGCCCCAGTAGCTGCGGTCAGCCTGCGCCTGAGCAAAGGTGTAGGGCATTGCGCTGGACATCAATGCGGTGTTGAGCACGTTAAATTTAGGTGCTGATGCTCGTCTGCGCGCTATACCTACGTGGTATTTGTGCAGGCCTGTCAATAATCCCGCATTGCTCAGTAGATCGAGATAGCCTGCCAGCGTCGTTTCATTGCCTGCGTCCTGCAATTGGCCTTTGACTTTACCTAGCGCGAGAATCTGTCCTGAATAGCTGGCACCCAGTGTGAAAAGTTGTTTGAGTAATGCAGGTTTGTCTACCCGCGTCATTTGAAGGATGTCAGTGTCGATGCTAGGCTGTACTAATGCGGCCAAGACATAATTACGCCAGCGCTCTTCTTCACGGATCAATCGGGCACTGCCTGGATAGCCGCCAAAATAAATGTACTCGTTGAGCGTGAAGTCGAACGCTTGGTGCATTTCAAGGAATGACCAATGGTTGACGCGTATGAGTTCGTAGCGCCCAGCCAAACTCTCTGCCAATCCCTTTTGCATTAACAATGGCGAGCTACCCAGCAATATCACATGCATCTCAAGACCTTGCGCACGGTCAGCATCCCACAGGCCTTTCACTGTGTCTGACCAGCGCGGCACTTTTTGTATTTCATCCAGTACAAAGACAAATGGCTTGTTCTCGTTATTGGCTTTATAGGTTTGGCATTGCTGCCGTGCGCTGCGCCAACTGCGTATCAACCACGCTGCATCGCGCGGCGCGCCATCTATCTCACTGGTTAGGGAGGTCAAGTTGCCATAAGCTGCTGCTGAAGGTTCTTCTGACTGATCGACCGCCAGAAAATAGTGGGCGCACTGCTCTAGCGCTTGGCGTACCAAGGTGGTTTTGCCCACTTGGCGTGGCCCGGCCACAATCGTGATGAACAACGGTGCTTGTTGCAATCGATGGCGCAGCGCTTGGATTTGGTTGCGATAGAAGGGCATAAATAATACTGAGTAAATTTACTCAGTATTATATTCAACCTAGGAAATGTGTCAAATCGATAGACCAAATGCGGTTATTTGTTGCGATTTGCAGTTATCTCTATCATGTTGACTGTTGTTCAGGCAGCAGCTTTTGCACGCAAGTCCAAACCCCCAACACCACAGCCCCTGCCACCATCCCCGCCAGCGCGTCAAGCAACGTAGTACCCACCACCTTGAACGCCCCCATCGGCGCAGCCAGTGCGTCTACGGCATGGCTTAGCCACGGCCAGCCGTGTACCAAGATGCTGCCGCCCACCATGAACATGGCAGCGGTGCCCACGATGGACAGGGTTTTCATCAGGCGGGGCGCAAACCACAGCAGAGTGTGGCCTATGGCGCGGGCGGTGTGGGTTCTGCGCCCTAGCAGGTAGCTGCCTGCATCGTCCAGCTTGACGATGCAGCCTACGATGCCGTACACGCCCAAAGTCATGAGGACGGCGATGGCGGCTACCACGGTGACCTGCTGGGTAAACGTGGCGGTGGCTACGGTGCCCAGGGCAATGACGATGATCTCGGCAGACAACACGAAGTCGGTGCGAATGGCACCTTTGATTTTGTCTTTTTCCAAGGCTACCAAATCTACGGTGGGGTTGGCTACGGCCTGCTTGATTTCTTGCGCATGGGCATCGTCCTCGGCCTTGGTGTGCAGTAGTCTGTGGGCAACTTTCTCAAAGCCTTCAAAGCACAAATACGCACCGCCCACCATCAGCAGCGGCGTGATGGCCCAGGGCGCAAAGTAGCTGATGGCCAAGGCTGTGGGCACCAAAATGGCTTTGTTCACCATCGAGCCCTTGGCCACGGCCCACACCACAGGCAGCTCGCGTTCGGCGCGTACGCCAGCCACTTGCTGGGCGTTGAGCGCCAAATCATCACCCAGCACGCCCGCCGTTTTTTGCGCCGCTACTTTAGTCATTACCGACACATCGTCCAGGATGGTGGCAATGTCGTCTAGTAGGGCTAACAGGCTGATGGACATGGCGTTTTGTGAGGTGGGTTAGTTAACAGCCTTGCGCGCATTGCGCCATAGTTGCATCCACGCACTGTGCTGGCTTTTATCTTGGTCAGTCCAGCTCATTTGCACATTGCGGAAGACGCGCTCGGGGTGGGGCATCATGGCGGTGAATCTACCATCAGCGGTGGTGACGGCGGTGAGGCCGCCGGGGCTGCCGTTGGGGTTGAAGGGGTATTGCTCGGTGGCTTGGCCGTGGTTGTCGGTAAAGCGCATGGCTTCGATCACCTTGGCTTTATCACCGCGTTGGCTGAAGTTGGCAAAGCCTTCGCCGTGGGCTACGGCAATGGGCAGGCGGCTGCCAGCCATATCTTTGAAAAACAGGCTGGGCGACTCCAACACTTCGACCATCGAGAGGCGCGCTTCAAAGCGCTCGCTCTGGTTGGTGGTAAAGCGGGGCCAATCTATAGCGCCGGGGATGATGTCAGCCAGCTCGGCAAACATCTGGCAGCCGTTGCACACGCCCAGGCCGAAGGTGTCTGGCCTGGCGAAGAAAGCTTTGAACTGGTCGGACAATGCGTTGTTGAACGTGATGCTGCGCGCCCAGCCGATGCCTGCGCCCAGGGTGTCGCCATAGCTGAAACCACCGCAGGCCACCAGGCCTGCAAAGTCGGCCAGTTTAGCTCGGCCGGTTTGCAGATCGGTCATGTGCACGTCGTAGGCTTCAAAGCCAGCCTCGGTGAAGGCGTAGGCCATTTCAATGTGGGAGTTAACCCCTTGTTCGCGCAGGATGGCGACTTTGGGGCGCGCTTTGAGGATGGATGGTGCTACTGATTTAGAAGCAGCTTGTGCTACATTTTGCTGGGCTAGAGCACTATTTTGTGCAATATTCTCGCGTAATGCGGCATTCAGGTGCACATGCAGGCCAGGGTTGGCTGCATCGCCCACTACCGCGTGCTCTGCGTTGGCGCACAGCGGGTTGTCGCGGCCTTGGGCTATCTTCCAGCTCACGGCGTCCCACACTTGGTGCAGGTCTTGCAGCTTGGCAGCGAAGACTTTTTTGGTGTCACGCCAAATGGTCACCTCGCCTACGCCGACGGATAACGAATCGCCTGATGTAGGGGTAGTTGCAGCGTTCGATGCGGAGGCTGCGGCTGAAAGAGCAGGGCGGGTTTTGCCGATGAAGTGGCTGTGCTTGGACAAGCCGTGCTCGCGCAGAGTTTGCATGACGGCATTGCGCTCTTCGGTTTTCACCTGGATCACCACGCCGAGCTCTTCATTAAACAGGGCTTGCAGCGTCAGCTCGTCGCGCCGCGCGCTCACTTGGCCGCTCCAGTTTTTGCTGTCGCCTACGTCCATGCGGCTGTCGCTGATGCCGTCGCCTTCCAGCAGCAACATGTCGATGTTCAGCGCCACGCCGACATTGCCTGCAAAGGCCATCTCGCAGACGGTAGCTACCAGGCCGCCGTCGCCTTTGTCGTGGTAGGCGAGTATCTTGCCCTGCGCGCGCAAGGCGTTGATGGCGTTGACCAAGTTGATGAGGTCTTTGGCATCTTGAAGGTCAGGCGTTTGCTGGCCTTCTTGATTGAGCACTTGGGCCAGCACGCTACCAGCCATGCGCTTGTGGCCTTGGGCCAGGTCGATGAAGACCAGCGTGGTGTCTGCCGCGTCGCGGTCCAGTTGTGGTGTGAGCGTGCCGCGCACGTCGTCCATGCTGGCAAAGGCGCTGATGATGAGCGAGACTGGGGAGGTGACTTTGTTTTGCGTACCCGCGCCGTCCGTCCACTGCGTGCGCATGCTCAGCGAGTCTTTGCCCACGGGGATGCTGATGTTGAGTGCCGGGCACAGCTCCATGCCTACGGCTTTCACCGTGGCGTACAGCGCGGCGTCTTCGCCAGCCTCGCCACAGGCGGCCATCCAGTTGGCTGAGAGTTTGACTTTGGCCAGCTCTATCGGCGCGGCCAGCAGGTTGGTGATGGCTTCGGCCACAGCCATGCGGCCCGAGGCCGGTGCGTTGAAGATGGCCAGTGGCGTGCGCTCGCCCATGGCCATGGCTTCGCCTGCAAAGCCTGCGAGGTCGGCCAGGGTCACGGCGCAGTCGGCTACCGGCACTTGCCAAGGGCCCACCATTTGGTCACGGTGCGTCAGGCCGCCCACGGTGCGATCGCCGATAGTGATGAGGAAGCGTTTGCTGGCTACGGTGGGGTGGCTCAAGACTTTGATGACGCTGCTTTGCAGGTCTACGCCGGTGAGATCTATCGCTTTGAATTCACGCGTTACTGTTTTTACGTCGCGGTGCATTTTGGGTGTTTTGCCCAGCAGCACGTTCATAGGCATGTCCACCGCAGGCTTTTCGCCCTCAACGCCCACGCTAAGTTGCTTTTGTTCGGTCGTCACGCCAATCACCGCAAACGGGCAGCGCTCGCGCTCACAAAAGCTTTTGAACAGCGCCAGCGACTCGGGCGCAATCGCCATCACGTAGCGCTCCTGGCTCTCGTTGCACCAAATGTCTTTGGGTGCCAGGCCAGTTTCTTCCAGCTGAATGCTGGATAAATCAAAGCGCGCACCTCGGCCCGCGTCGTTCACCAGCTCGGGGAAGGCGTTGCTCAAGCCGCCCGCGCCTACGTCGTGGATCGCCAAAATCGGGTTGGCTGCGCCCAACTGCCAGCACTGGTTAATCACCTCTTGCGCTCGCCGCTCAATCTCGGGGTTACCGCGCTGCACCGAGTCAAAGTCCAGCGATGCGGCGTTGGTGCCCGATGCCATGGAGCTGGCCGCGCTGCCGCCCATGCCAATGCGCATGCCGGGGCCGCCTAGTTGAATCAGCAAGCTGCCCGCAGGGAACTCGATCTTGTGCGTCAGCTCAGCATCGATGGTGCCAATGCCGCCCGCAATCATGATCGGCTTGTGGTAGCCCCAGCGTTGGCCTGCGATGGTTTGCTCAAACGCGCGGAAGTAGCCGTTCAGGTTAGGGCGACCAAACTCGTTGTTGAACGCGGCGGCGCCCAGCGGCCCTTCAGTCATGATCTGCCACGGCCTAGCCATGTGACTGGGGAAGCTGGTCGCAACTGCATCGGGATTTAAATTTGATCTGACCCCATTTAAATCCGACACGGTAAAACCGGCCAAACCGGCCTTGGGTTTGGCGCCGCGCCCTGTCGCGCCTTCGTCGCGTATCTCGCCACCCGCGCCGGTGCTGGCACCGGGGAAGGGGCTGATGGCGGTGGGGTGGTTATGGGTTTCTACCTTCATCAGGACGTGGCGCAGCATACTATGCTTTTCATAGCAGTTTGTGCTATGTTCTGTTGGGCTGGCGGCATAAAAGGCTTCTGAAACATGGCCTTCCATGATGGAGGAGTTGTCGCTGTACGCCACGATGGTGTGCTGGGGCGCCAGCGCGTGGGTGTTGCGGATCATGCCAAACAGGCTTTTGTCCTGCGGCGCACCGTCAATGGTGAACTGGGCGTTGAATATCTTGTGGCGGCAGTGCTCGCTGTTGGCTTGCGCAAACATCATCAGTTCTACGTCGGTGGGGTTGCGCGCCAGGCCGGTGAAGGCGTCTACCAGGTAGACGATCTCGTCTTCGGCCAGCGCCAGGCCAAACTCTTGGTTGGCTTTTTCCAGCGCGGCGCGGCCCACATTGAGCACGTCGACATACTGCATAGGTGCGGCCTGCAAGGCGGTGAACAAGGCGCGCGGGGTATCGGCGTCAAACGCGACCGACTCGGTCATGCGGTCGTGCACCAAGGCGGCCAGGGCACTGCGCTGCTCGGGTTTTAAGCTGGCTTTGCCCAGCAGGGGGCTTTTCAGCGTTAAGGTGTAGTGCAGGGCGCGCTCTACGCGGTGCAACTGCAAACCGCAGTTACGGGCAATGTCGGTGGCCTTGGAGGCCCAGGGCGACACGGTGCCCAGACGGGGCATCACCACGATCAGCTCGCTGCCAGTGGCCGAAGCTGCTGGCTCGCCGTAGGTCAGCAGCGCTTGCAGCTTGGCCAAGGTGGCCGCGTTGGGCGCGGTATCGGTTTGCACCCAGTGCACCCATTGGCTAGCCACGGCAGTGATCTGCGGGGCTATCTGCTGGGCTTGGGCCAGCAGCTGGGTGGTTTTGGATGACGAGAGCGCACGGCCCCCTGGGAAAGTAGTCAATAAAGGGGTAGAAGTGGCTGTCACAGGGCGGGTCGCTTTGAATCTCTGGCTCTCTTTGTGCTGGAGCAGCCGTGGTCGGTGGGACAATATGCGTGAAAACCCTAGATTGTACGGGGTATGAGACCATCTAGGCACTACGTCTGCCCATGCAACAAGCCTTGTTTCGCACCACTGACCTGCCCGCCGCGCGCAAACGCCCCGGTGTATGGCTGGCCGTGCTTGCGGTGCATGTGCTGCTGCTATGGGTGGCAAATCTGTACTGGCCCTTGCAGCAAGCCGTGCGAACCATGGTGGTACAGATTTTTCGCAATGATGCCGCTGCCGCCAGCAGCAGTGCCGCCAATGTCCAAACGGCCGACGTGCAACGCGGCATCAGTGCCCGTCGTGCGCGCCAAACTGCGGCGCAGTTAAGCCTTCCGCCCTTGGTGGCACAGCAAAGCACTCCTCTTGAGGTAACGCAGCAGGTAGCCCCCATCAAGCCCGCCCGCGCCCGCTCAAGCGCCCGCCGCGTGCCGCAAGCGCCCGTGCAAACCGCCATCCGCGTGCGCGAAGAACCTGTTGTGGAGACCCCAAAGCCCCTAGAGCGCCCGGAGGATGCACCACCAGAGCGCACTATGGCAGAGGTGCCCGCGCCGGTTCCAGCGCCCGTGCCCGTGCCAGAACCCGCGCCATTGCCAACGCCACCAGCACCTACTCCGGCACCCATGCCCGTTCCGCCACCACCCGTTCCACCTCCACCAGCACCACCTCCGCCGGACCCAGCTCCGCCGCCGCCTAAGCCTGCTCCAGCTCCAGCTCCAGCTCCAGCTCCAGTGCCTGAGCTAGCCCCTATGCCTAAGTCCGCGCCAACACCGGCTCCCGTGCCTGCACCCGGGCCGATCGCATCGCCCATTCCAACGCCCATTCCGACCCCGGCACCGACCCCCGCACCGACACCCAAGCCGGCACCAGCGCCGGTCCCCGGTCCAGTGACACCGCCAGCACCTGCGCCTGCTCCTGCCTCTGCCTCTGCTCCTGCTCCTGCTCCTGCTCCTGCTCCTGCTCCTGCTCCTGCTCCTGCTCCTGCTCCCGTGGCGCCTCCTCGCACAGCAGTGGTACCTGCAGCGCCCCCCAGCACCGCCGCTACCGCTAGCCCTGCGCCCGCGTCGCCAGCGGCTGGCACGGCACCTAGCGCCACACCCAGTGCCGCACCTAGCGTGCCATCAGGTGCCAGCACGGGCGCGGCAACCGGGGCTGCAGCGGGCGCACCCAGTGGCACACCCGGCGCAGCAGGCAGCCCGCTGGGCACGGCGGCAGGCAACGCTGGTTTGCCAGCGCCCGGCACTGCTGCCAGCGGCACGCGCCCACCGCTTAACTTAGGCCTGCCCCGCACCCAGCCTAGCTACCCCTACCGCCCGCCGCTGGCAACGCCCGGTGGCAGCTTGGCCGAACGCGCCAACGCCCAGCTCAACCCCAAACCCCGTGATCCGTTTGCAGAGGCTGTCGATGCTGCAGGCGATACCGTGGATTGTTTAAAAGGCCCACCCAAAGGCCCCGTCCAAGGGCTTTTTGGCGCCATCACCACCCTGCAAAAACTTTTTGATGAAAAGTGTAAAAAATGAACCTACCATTTGTGAGCACGGCCCTGGCTCAAACCCTCTCCACGGCCACTTCCACCATCAGCGCTGCGGCCACCAGTGCTGCCAGTTCTGCCGCAGCCAACCCCTACGGCTTGGGCGCCATCTGGTCGCAAGGCGACTGGGTAGCCAAAGGTTGTTTGCTGCTGCTGGCTATCATGTCCATTGCCAGCTGGTACGTGCTGGTGACCAAATATTTGGAACTGCGCAAGCTCAAAGTGCAAAACCTCGAGGCCCACGCCAGCTTTAGCCAGGTGCACAACTTCGCCGCCAATGTTGGCAAGCTCAGCGTGGACAATCCGCTGCGTTTTGTGGCCGAGTCTGGCCAAGACGCCGCCCGCCAGTTCAACCTGCTCAAGCCCCGGGTGGACTACGACACCTGGGTGGTGCGCGCCATCGAACAAGCACTGAGCAAAGTGCAAACCCGCCTGCAAGACGGCATGGCCGTGCTGGCCACCATCGGCTCTACCTCGCCCTTCGTCGGCTTGTTTGGTACCGTCTGGGCCATCTACTCGGCGCTGGTCAAAATCGGTGCCTCCGGCCAAGCGTCTATCGACCGCGTGGCTGGGCCAGTGGGCGAGGCGCTCATCATGACCGCCATTGGCCTGGCCGTGGCCGTGCCCGCCGTGTTTGGCTACAACTGGCTGCTGCGCAAAAACAAGCTTGCGCTAGAGTCCATGCGCAGCTTTGGCGCCAAGCTGCATATCTTGCTGCTGGCCACCACCACCGGCGACAGCGCCAAGCCCACCGACACCCGGCAGGGGTAAGCCATGGGCATGTACACCTCCCAAGACGACGGCGACGACGGCTGGATGGCCGAGATCAACACCACGCCCCTGGTGGACGTGATGCTGGTGCTGCTGATTATCTTTTTGCTCACCATCCCGGTCGTCAGCGCCACCGTTGCACTGAATTTACCAATCGAGTCTGCCCAGCGGCGCGACACCAGCGGCGACTATGTGGTCATCAGCGTAGACCGCGTGGGCAATCTGTACTTTAACGAAAGCTTTGCGCCTGATTTGCAAGCGCTCTCTGGCATGATCAGCCAAATAGCCACCCGCAACCCGCAGCCCGAGCTGCACATCCGCGCTGACGCCAACGCCCCCTACGCCTTCGTGGGCCAGGTGATTGATACCGCGCAGGGCTACGGTTTTGCCAGGGTAGGGCTTATCACCGAGCCCGTGCCCGAGGGGGCACTACCCAGCAGGAGCAAGCCATGAAGCTCTACGGCCAACAACTTTCGCCCCACTTGGGCGGCCAAGATGCCGAGCCCAGCCCGATGATTGAGATGAACACCACGCCGCTGATAGACGTGATGCTGGTGCTCATCGTCATGCTGATCATCACCATTCCTGTGCAGTTGCATTCGGTTAACCTGGATATGCCGTCTGCGCAGGTTTCTACCGTGGTGCCCGAGGTGGTGGTTTTGCAAATGGACGCAGCCGGCTTTTTGCGCTGGGGCAATGATGCCGTGCCCGACATAGCCACCCTCAACGCCAAGGTCAACGCCGCTGCGGTGATGCCGGTGCAACCCGAGCTGCATCTGCGCCCCTCGGCAGACACACCCTATGCCTATGTGGCGGCATTTTTGGCGATGGCGCAGAAGGCGGGGCTGACGAAAGTGGGGGTCGTCAACTAGCCGTGCGGGGCGAAACACATTCAAAGAGGCTGCTCAGCCTTGCAAGCTTGGGCCGGAAGCTGCACCGCAAACGTCACGCTGCGGTAGCCCGAATGAAGGCTTTCATCCGGGCCTAGGTACAAGGTTTTGATCGCGAGAAGACCGGGGGGCAACTGTTGTTGGTCAGGAAGCACCCACAGCGCGCCTTTAAGCAGTAGCTGCTCGGCTTTGATCCACGGGGTGGCGATCAGGCTGGTATGCACGGCTGGGAAAAACCCTGCTGATCGACCCGCATAAAGCGACACCAGGCCCGCTTCAAAATCACCGGCCACCAGTTGCAGTGGGCATGCGGTAACCGAGCGCCACAGTGCCGCGCCAGTGTCGGCCATTTTTTGCGCCGGAAACATGGTGTCTAACCGCCGCTGGCTCGCCATGGCTTGGCTATCATGTTGATTAAATGCCTGCAGGCCCAGATTGGCCGCATGGATAGTGAGGGCCGCAACAGCCAGGCGCACAACGTTGATGGGTTTGCGACTGCACATCCAGCTGCCTAAGCACAGAGGGGCAAACTGCAATATCTGCAAACCCCACTGGTTGCGCAGGTGCACGCCAACTACCAATGCTAGCAGCAGTAAAAATGCCAAAGGCCCGATGAACAAAGCCCACATCCAGATACGCAGTGCACGCTCTTGCGTTGCCTCAGGGCGTGGCTGCAGATTGGGCTGCGCTGGTGAAAAACGCGTTGCAAAGTAGTACAGCGCAAGCGCAAGCACCAACGGAACGGCGACGCGCAATTGGTTCGCCGAAAAAGACAGCGCATAACTGACGCGTTGCAAAAAATCAGTGGCTTCTACAGAGCCCGAGGCATAGCGCAGGGTGATGAAGTCGTGTTGCATCACCCATGCCAGATGCGGTGCAAATACCGCCAAGCTGATGAGCAGCGCAACTAGCAGGCCCATTTTCTGTCTGCGCTGCTGTAGCTGGCCAGTAAACGCCAGCCCCAACAAAATACCGGTGAGGGGTACAAACGATTGGTACTTTGACAACATGGCTGCGCCTGCCGCAATGCCTACGCCCACCCACCATAGGGGTGATCGGCTGGTATTGAGTGCAAACCACAGGGTTGCCGCTATCCACATCACCATCACGGTGTTGTGGTTGTACATCTGCAATCTGGACGAAAAATACTGCAGCAAACCCCACAGCAACACGGTGACTGCGGCAACCCGTACGTTGGTGAGCCGCTTTGCCGCCAGCCAGGTAAACCACAGCGTAACAGTGAGGCAAAACGTGGACAACCACAGTGTTGCCCACCGGGAAAAACCAAAAAGTTCTGTGAACCCGATAACCAGCCAGGTTGGCATGGGAGGGTGCTTGTGGTAGCCCATCTCAAAGCTGTGCGACCAGATGTACTGCTCGATATTGTCGCCGTACTGGGCGGTGTCGAGTAGCGCTGCGCTAGCGGCCCATACAAGCAGCATCAGCGTCGCAAACACAGGGGCCAGAAACTGAACCAGACGCGCACCACCAGGCCCACCAAGTAGGTGACGCAGCAGGCCTGCATCGTTCAGGTTTAAGCCTGAGGGTGTTGATGGCGAGGCGTTCTTCGTGCTGAGGGATGCGGGGGAATACTGCAAGAGATGGTCTAAAAAAAAATGGGCTGAAGCGCGCGATGGCGACATTATAAAATTTTCATCTTCTGCCCCCGTACGCATAAACCAGTACAAATACAAGCTTTCAAAGGTCTGGGATAATCGCCCGATGAGCATTACTATCAAAGACGAAGCCGGTATCGCGGGCATGCGGATTGCAGGGCGTTTAGCCTCTGAGACGCTGGACTACCTTACCCCGCATATCAAGCCCGGAATTACTACTAAAGAGTTGGACAAGCTGGCACTGGATTTTGTGACGAATGTGCAGCAGTGCATATCTGCCACGGTAGGTTACGCGCCACCCGGTTACCCGCCTTTCCCCGGGGCCATTTGCACGTCGGTGAACCACGTGGTGTGCCACGGCATGCCCAACGAGAAGGCTTTGAAAAAAGGCGACATCATCAATATTGACGTGACCGTTATCAAAGACGGCTGGCACGGTGATACCAGCCGCATGTTTTTGGTAGGCGAGGTGTCGCCTTTTGCCAAGCGACTGTGCGCGCTGACGTATGACGCCATGTGGCACGGCATCAGCAAAGTGAAAGCCGGCGCGCGGCTGGGTGACATTGGCGCGGCGATTCAAAAATTTGCTGAAGGCAACGGCTACAGCGTGGTGCGCGAGTTTTGTGGGCACGGCGTCGGGCAAAAGTTCCACGAAGACCCGCAGGTGCTGCACTACGGCAAGGCCGGTACCGGCGAAGAGCTGGTACCCGGCATGATTTTTACCATCGAGCCGATGATTAACCTGGGCCGCAAGGAGATACGCGAGCTGGGCGATGGCTGGACGATTGTCACCAAAGACCATTCGCTGTCTGCCCAGTGGGAGCACAGCGTGCTGGTTACCGAGACCGGCTGGGAGATCATGACCCAGTCTGCTGGCACCCCGCCGCCGCCTGCGTTTGTGAACGCTGCATAATTTCTACATGCTACATATTTAATAGCTGGTTGTGCCATGTTCTATTCGGCTAAAGAGCAATATCGCCTAAAAAAAGGCGAGCTATTGGCCGCGGTGGCAGCTACCGGCGCTTCTACCCGCAGCGTCAAGCGCCACTTGCACCAGCTTAGCGGCGCCACAGACGATGTGCTGCGCAGGCTGTGGACGGAGGCCGACTTTGACCCCTCCTGCGCCCTGCTGGCGGTAGGCGGCTATGGCCGTAGCGAGCTGTTTCCGTATTCGGATGTCGACGTGCTGCTGCTGCTGCCTGACTGGGCATCGCCAGACACCGACACACTGCTCAAAACCTGCATAGAGAACTTCATCAGCGCCTGCTGGGACGCCGGGCTGGAGGTTGGCTCTAGCGTGCGTAATGTGGCTGAGTGCGTGGCCGAGGCGGGCAGTGATGTCACCATCCAAACCAGCCTGCTGGAGTCGCGCCTGATCATCGGGGATGGCAAGCTGTACAAGCGCTTTTTGAAGGCCTTCGTAGCAGCCCTCGACCCGCAAGCATTCTTTACCGCCAAAACGCTGGAGATGCGCCAGCGCCACGCCAAGTTTGAAGACACGCCCTACGCGCTGGAGCCCAACTGCAAAGAGTCCCCCGGCGGGCTACGCGACCTGCAGGTGATTCTGTGGGTAGCCAAAGCCGCAGGCTTGGGCAAAAGCTGGGACGAGCTGGCTCGCACGGGCTTGGCCACCGCGCTGGAGGTGAAGCAAATCAAACTCAACGAGGCCCTGCTCAGCCTGGTGCGCGCGCGCCTGCACATAGCCGCCCAGCGGCGCGAAGACCGGCTGGTGTTTGACCTGCAGCATGTGGTGGCCACCAGCTTTGGGTATGGAATGGCCCCCACGCTTCACGCTGGCGCTGTTGCGCTGCCCCCCGAGGGGGCCGCTCTTTCGCCGAGGGGCGGCCCGTCGGCGAAAGCATCCAAAGGTGGCGAAAGCTACAACCAGCGCAAAGCCAGCGAAAAACTCATGCGCGGCTACTACTGGGCGGCCAAGGCTGTGGTGCAGCTCAATCAAATCTTGCTGCTCAATATTGCCGAGCGCATGGAGGAGCGTACCCACCCGCAAACCCACGAGCCGCAGCCCATTAACGCCCGGTTCTCCAACAAAGCCGGCATGATTGAAGTGGCCAGCGACGACCTGTACCTGCGCGACCCGCATGCCATTTTGGAGACCTTTCACGTCTACCAAACGACGGTGGGCGTCAAAGGCCTGTCGGCCCGCACCCTGCGCGCGCTGTACAACGCGCGCGGTGTGATGAACGCGGCGTTTAGAAAAGACCCCGTTAACCGCACCACCTTTGCGCGCATCCTCATCGAGCCCAATGGCATCACCCATGCCATGCGCTTGATGAACCAAACCTCGGTGCTGGGCCGCTACCTGTGGGTGTTTCGCAAAATTGTGGGGCAAATGCAGCATGATTTGTTCCACGTCTACACCGTAGACCAGCACATTCTGATGGTGCTGCGCAACGTGCGCCGCTTCTTTTTGGCCGAGCATGCGCATGAGTACCCGTTTTGCAGCCAGCTGGCCAGTGGCTGGGACAAGCCCTGGATTTTGTACACCGCTGCCCTGTTCCACGACATTGCCAAAGGCCGCGGCGGCGACCACAGCGAGTTGGGCGCCAAAGACGTGCGGGTGTTTTGCCGCCAACACGGCATCGGCAAAGAGGATGCCGATTTAATCGAATTTATAGTCGCCCAGCACCTCTCCATGAGCAGCATTGCCCAAAAGCAAGACCTGAGCGACCCCGACGTGATAGCCGCCTTTGCCAAGCGCGTGGGCAACGAGCGCTACCTAACGGCGCTGTACTTGTTTACCGTGGCCGACATACGCGGCACGTCGCCCAAAGTGTGGAACGCCTGGAAAGGCAAGCTGCTGGAAGACCTGTACCGCCTTACCCTGCGCACCCTAGGCGGCCGCGCGCCCGACGCCAGCGCCGAGGTAGAGGCGCGCAAACGCGAAGCCCTGGAAACACTGGCGCTGTACGCGCTGCCGTTTGAGGCGCACAAAGCCCTGTGGGCCACGCTGGACGTAGGCTACTTTATGCGCCACGACGCGAGCGATTTGGCCTGGCATGCGCGCCAACTGTCGCGCTACGCCAGCAAGCCCGTGCCCGCCGGCGCCACCATCGTACGCGCCCGCCTGTCGCCCATCGGCGAGGGCATGCAGGTACTGGTCTACACGCCCGACCAGCCCGATTTGTTTGCCCGCATATGCGGTTTTTTTGACCAAAATAGTTTCAGTATTTTGGACGCCAAGGTGCACACCACCCACAACGGCTACGCGCTAGACACCTTTCAGGTCGTCACCTCCGCTGTAGAGGAGCACTACCGCGAGATGATGAGCATGGTGGAAAGCGAGCTGGCCCGCACGGTGGCCGAGCAGCGCGCGCTACCCGCACCCACGCGGGCCCGCCTGTCACGCCGCGTTAAAAGCTTCCCCTTCCAACCCCGCGTTGACCTGCGCCCGGACGAAAAAGCCCAGCGCTGGATACTAAGCGTCAGCGCCAGCGACCGCGTAGGCCTGCTGTACTCCATCGCCCGCGTGCTGGCCCACCACAAAGTCAACCTCTTGCTCGCCAAAATCACCACCCTGGGCGAGCGCGTAGAAGACACCTTTTTGATCGACGGCGCCGAGCTGCAGCACAACAAAAAGCAGATTGAGATTGAGACGGAGTTGTTGGAGGCGCTGGCGGCTTAGCGCAGCCCCGTTCAGCAGAATTCACCCAAAGCCTGCATACAATGCAGGTATGACCAGTCCAGCAAGTAATGATGTCGACACGCCTGTAGGTCAACTGCCCATTCAACAGCTATTGCCCGCCGTTTATCAAGATGCCTTGGCACCAGGAGTCAAACAAATAGGCGTGGCCTTGGAAAGCGTTTTGGGACTGGTTCCTACATTGATGCTTCCGCTGCGCTATATCAATGAGGCTGCCAAACTGCTGCTGACGCAACGCTTAGAAAAGCTAAGGCACAGGTTGCAAAATCAAACCGTGACTGATACCACTAGCATTCCGGCTGAAATCGGTGTCCCTGTGGTCGAAAAATTGATGTACGTGAGAGACGATGCATTAGCCGAGTTGTATGTGCAACTGCTGGCCAGTGCTGGGAATAAAAATACGGAGTCCACCGCACATCCCAGTTTTGTTCATCTAATAGCCAATCTATCACCAGATGAAGCCGCATTGCTCCAGCTTTTTCATGACCCTGATGCTCCCATCACATGGCCTTATGTCAATGTGAATCTCGTGCAAAATGGCACCACCAATCTGATTACTTTACGGGGACCGTTATTGGGATGGGAAAAACTTATTCGTTTGCAATTTCCAGACAATATACCGGCATATGTGGGTAATTTGACGCGGTGTGGTTTTCTGCGTGACGAAGCCTCTACATTAAAGATTTCCCACCCAGGAGCTACCTCTGACAGCAATTACTGGGTACTGGAGCGCTTATATCGGGACGGATTTGGGCAACCCATGCGTGCGGATACCAAGATTGAGTTCTCTCGTGGAACTGTATCGCTGACCGAATTGGGGCGTTTGTTTATTCGCTGCTGCGTTGTGGCGCGACCTGATGTTTTTACTGGAGAAAAAATTGACGATTCTTTGTGACCGCCAAATACGGCATTTGGCTGAAAACCACGGCATGATCTCGCCGTTTGAACCCAAACAAATTCGTGAACGCGATGGTAAAAAAATCATCAGCTACGGCACCAGCAGCTACGGCTACGACATCCGCTGCGCGCCAGAGTTCAAGGTTTTTACCAACATCCACAGCACGGTAGTTGACCCGAAAAATTTCGACGAAAAAAGCTTTGTTGATTTTCACGGAGACAGCTGCATCATCCCGCCCAACAGCTTTGCGCTAGCCCGCACGCTAGAGTACTTCCGCATCCCACGTAACGTGCTCACCATCTGCTTGGGTAAAAGCACTTATGCTAGATGCGGCATCATCGTTAACGTCACCCCGTTTGAGCCCGAATGGGAAGGCTACGTAACGCTGGAGTTTTCTAACACCACGCCGCTGCCCGCCAAAATTTACGCAGGGGAAGGTTGCGCGCAGGTGCTATTTTTTGAGAGTGATGAAGTGTGCGAGACATCGTACAAAGATCGGGGTGGGAAGTACCAGGGGCAGGTGGGGGTGACTTTGCCGAAGGCTTGACAGCTCAAATTGAGTTAAGGCGGCCCCAAGTCTATGGGGTTTGCTAATGGGGAGCTTAAAAATCCAAAATCTCTGATTCCTGTTAGGTTGCAAAACTGTTTTCGGAGCGCTTTTGCTTCAGCATTCTCAATAACTATTTGACGAAAACTTAGGCTGCCGTCAGTAACAGGTGTTGGATTAAATCTTGCTATTTCAATGGAAGCTTCACCGGATTTCAGGACTAACTCAAGTGCATTAAAAGTGGAGTCATCGGGTGTAATCATGACTGATCTTAAAAACTGCACGGAGGAAAAATTTGTGTAGTTAATCCTTTGGCCTAGGAATAGAGTGGGATTAATAAATCTGATTTGTGATCTGGGTACATCAATTTCAATCTGGTAGATTAATCGCCTACAAACTGCATAACCAGCGATGCTGATAGTGGCTATGAGAAAAAATATTGAAATGGCTGATGGAAATTCAAGTGTATAAAGAAAAAAACACACGCTGATGAGACAATTAAAGATCACTGTGGACAACTGATATCTAATGTCAGCTCCTCGCGACAAAATCCATACACTACGTAACTCATCAAAACGCAATGCATCGGTTGCACCCACTGGCGCAGTAGTTGAAAACTCAGTGATAGTCACTCTCCCGTTGATGCCGTACTGCCAAAATCAGCACGCAATTATTTGGCCGAATTTCAAACAGCGCCAAGTAACCTGATCGGCCCTGGTCTATGACCAACTCTCGCAGGTTGCGATCGCTTTGAATATCTGCTTTTCGGCAACTGTGGGGAATGATTTCCAGTGTCTTAAAACTTTGATGGATGCGATCCAGCGATTGATCGGCGTATTCGGGGGCCACTGCCAGTAGAAATTCATGCAGGCGCTGGAGATCGTCAAGTGCTTGTTGCTCAAATTCGATGCGATAGCGCTGCATCAAGCGGCTTTCTTCAGCGGCTTTGCCTGGTTCGCCAACTCACGCCGTTTCTTTGCACTCCTCTCACGCAAAGAAGCCATGACTTCGTCCAGCGTGTATGTTTTGCCACCCGCGTCAACGCGCTTGGCGGCTGCGAGTCCGCGCGCATAAAAAGCGTCATCCTCTTTGCGCTGCATCGCCTGCTGCTTGGCTGTTTGCTCAATGAAGGTGGATAAGCTTTCGCCCTCGCGCAATACAGATTCGATCAAGCTTCGTGTGTCGGGGCTGACACGGACGGCGGGGAGGGTGGCGGTTCGCATGGGTGACTCCTGTGTGTGATGCAATTGTAATGCATTGATATTTTGCAAGCAAACTGAGCGCAATTCAAATAGCCCAGTTTGACAAAAGGTGTTAACATATTAATACCAGTCACTCCCGCCCACTACCTTTATGCCACTCGTCTCCGTCAAACTCCCCGAAAACACCAAACAGCGCGTTGCGCGTATGGCGGCTGAGCATGGCACTACCGCGCATGCGGTGATGGTGCAGGCGATAGAGTCTGCAGTGCAAAGTGCCGAAGAATACGACACGTTTGTGGACGATGCTTTGCGTGCCCGCGATGCGGTGTTTGCAACGGGCAAGGTCTACGATGGCCCTGAGTTTGCGGCGTACATTCGCGCCATGGCGCGTGGTGACAAAGTGGCTAAGCCGCGCTTGAAACCACTTAAAAACTACATTACCCCTAGCGCCGCATGACGCGCTGGGTACTGGCTGCCGAGGCTGGCGATGATCTGGTGCGCTTAACGCGATTTTTGATGGATAGTTTTCCGGAGTACGCGTTCGATACGGCGGACATCGTGCTGGGGGCGTTGGAGATTTTGGCAGCGCATCCCAAAATCGGGCGACCTGCGCGTAAGGGTTTGCGCGAGCTGGTAATTTCTCGCGGCGCTTCTGGCTATCTGGCGCTGTACCAATATGACGAAGCGCACGATATGGCTCTGGTTCTGCGCGTGCGGCATCAACGCGAGTGCGGATATCCCAAGATCTAGCGGCTGAAGTCATAAACAGCCTGTAACACCCTCATCAGTTTGAGGGTTGCGCCCTCCAGCAGTTCACATCTATCCTTGCGTTCAAACAATTCACAACATTTTGCGTAAGGAGGCAACATGGTCAAACTCGGGCCGGTATTGAAGTTTTTGGGCTGCCAAGATGGCACTTGGGGCGTGAGCGCCCTGGTGGTAACCGATGCCGCAGATGCGGCGCCAGTGCTGACGGTGGCGGGGCAGCCTAAGCCTGCGGCTATTGCCCTGCAGCAGTTGCCGCACACGGCCAGCGCGGTATGGCGCTTTGATTTTGCGGTGCTGCAAAAGGCAGCGGCGCAGATTGTGAGCTACACGCTGGCGGGGGTGCAATACAGCCTGCAGGTGCCTGCGAAGGGCGCGCAGCCGGCGTTGGCATACGCCTCATGCAACGGGTTTTCAGACCCCAAGCTGATGAAGCAGGTGAAAGATAAAAACGCATTGTGGGCGCGCATGGACCGTCTGCATGTGGGCGCTGACACCATTCGTGGCCGCAAGTTTGGCCCATGGAGCTTGCTGCTGATGGGCGGCGACCAGGTGTACTCTGACTCGATGTGGTGTGAAGTACCCGAGCTGGCGCAATGGAGCGAGTTGGCGTACGAGCACCGCATGGCCTACGAATTTAGCCCTGCATTGCGCCTGGAGGTAGAAAAGTTTTTTGAAAACCTGTACCTCAGCCGCTGGTCGCAAACCGACGTGCGCGTGGCGATGGGCAGCATACCCAGCGTGATGATGTGGGACGACCACGACATCATGGACGGCTGGGGGTCCTACCCCTACGAGCAGCACAATTGCCCGGTGTACCAGGGTATTTTTAGCGTGGCTAGCAGCTACTTCAAGCTGTTCCAGCTGCAAGCTACGGGGGCCTTGCCACCGGCTACTTTGCCAGCGCAAGACGGCTACAGCAAGGGCTTTCGCATGGGCACCATGGGCCTGCTGGCGCTGGACATGCGCAGCGAGCGCATGCCGCACCGGCCCGATGGCGCGCACGACGATTACAAGCCCGACCAGGTGATGAGTGAAAAAAGCTGGGCGGCGGTATACAAATGGCTGGACGCACAAGAGGGCATGACACAGCTGCTGATCATGTCCAGCATACCGGTGGTGCACCCTACCTTTGGCCTGCTGGAGAAAATGCTGGGTGTGCTGCCAGGCCAGCAAGAGCTGGAAGACGACCTGCGTGACCACTGGACCAGCCCACCACACCTGCAAGAGCGCCTGCGCCTGGTGCACCGCTTGCTGCGTTTATCGGCGCAAAAGGGTTGCCGCGTAACCCTGCTGTCGGGCGACGTGCATGTGGCCGCTGTGGGCGCCATTGAGTCTGACCGCAACGACGTGCCGCCCAACGCCAGGGTGGTTAACCAGCTTACCTCCAGCGGCATGGTGCACCCGGCGCCCCCCGCTATGGCGCGCTACTTCTTGGAGCAAGCCTGCCAAAAAGTAGAGGTGCTGGACAGAGGCATTCTGGCCACGATGTACGAGTTTCCGGCCACCACGCGCAGGCTGATAGGCGCGCGGAACTTTTTAACGCTAGAGCCGGACATTGATGACCGGCTGTGGGCCAACTGGTGGGTAGAAGGAGAGAGCGACCCGACCACCAAGGTCATTCACCCGGTGCAAACGCAGCAGCATGCGGTGGAGCCACGCTCTGGCCCGGGTGAGGTGTTGCCCCCCGATAGAAAGCCTATTTAGTAAAAAAATAGGCCGAAAGCCCAATAGAGTGTTGCACAAGCAGCTATTTAATAAATAGCTGACAGGGTGGCTTGGTTTATGGCGCCACTACAAAACCACTGCCCGCAAACGCGCGCATCGCCTCTGGCGTGGCCATAACCGCCAGCCACTGCCGCGCGGCGGGCAAGTCGCTGGCTAAAGTTTCCGTCAGTCCAAGCGCGTCGACTACTTTGGCGAAATGCGTGCCCGCCGTAGCGGCGCGTGCGGGGTCGGCAAAGGCGATGCTGGGCGCGGCCAGCAGCACCCGGCCCGCCAGCGCGCCCACGGTGTCGTATCTGGCGCGCTGGGTGTGGCCCGTGGCCTTTTGGAACGCCGGGGCGCTGTACATGCCTACAATTGTGAAATAATGCAACTAATAGTTAAGTTTAGATTCTACGGCTTGGTAGAGTGTTGTGCAGGCTCTGTTGAGGCCGAACAAGCCCATTGCGATTTACCCCCTGACGCGTTCAAATTTTAATGCCCGTTCACATGACCATCACCAGCTGCACTGTGTCGCTCTTGCAAGAGCGCGCTTGGCGCTGGGCGCGCTTAGCGCTCTGGCTGCTTATGGGCTGCATGGGCACGCTGCTGGCGCAGGCGCAAGATGCAGGTGAGCACCGCCTGGCCCTGGTGATAGGCAACGCCAACTACCGCAATGCGCCGCTGACCAACCCCGTAAACGACGCGCGCTTGATGGAGGAGGTGCTTAAGCAAGCAGGCTTTCAGGTCATCAAAGCAGAAAACGCCAGCTTGCGCGAGACACGGCGTTTGGTCAGAGATTTTGGCGACCGCCTAAAACAGCGCGGCGGTGTGGGCTTGTTTTATTTTGCGGGCCACGGCGTGCAGGTGAAGGGCGAAAACTACCTGGTGTCAATTGACTCGGACATTCGCAATGAAGACGAGGTGGCTGAAGACGCGCTGAATGCGCAGCTGGTGCTGGAGAAAATGCAGTCTGCAGGTAACCGCATGAATTTGGTGATACTGGACGCCTGCCGCAACAACCCGTTTGCGGTGCGCTCCCGCGCATCAACCATGGGCCTGGCCACCATGAGTGCGCCTTCGGGGTCGATGGTGGCTTACTCTACCTCGCCAGGCTCCGTGGCCTCAGATGGCAATGGGCAAAACGGCCTGTACACCCAGCATTTGGCCAAGGTAATCTCCAACCCTGGCTTGCCCGTGGAAGAAGTGTTTAAGCAGGTGCGCACCTTGGTACGGCGCGACAGCAATAACCAGCAAACACCTTGGGAAAACACCGCGCTGGAAGGGCAGTTTTACTTTCAACCCACGCAGGTGGCCGCAAGCGGTGCAGCGCGTGTAGAGAGCGCTGACGCGACCAGGCTTGAACTGAGCCTGTGGGAGACCGTAAAAAACAGCGGCTCTGTGGATGAGCTGCGCAGCTACTTGGCGCGCTATCCGCAGGGCGTGTTTGCCCAGGTGGCGCAGTCGCGCCTGGCCTCGCTGCAAGCTTTTGTGAAACCCGTGGCTCCGACAAGCGCAGTGGCGCTGGCCAACCCGCCGGGCAAGCCCCATCCCGCTATTGAGGCAAAACCACCCTTGCCAGCCGCAGCGCTGAACAGCACAACCCACAATACATTGCTGGACAGTAAAGGCAAGCCGTTTCCAGATGGTGAATACGTGGCGGGGACCACAAAGTTTACCGGTCGCTTTGCCAGCGACCCGAAAAGCCGCACCTGGTCTGGCGTGGGCCGGGTGGCTTGGGACAATGGTGATGTGTTTGAGGGCACCTTGCTCGTTGGCAAGCGCCAAGGGCACGGCGTGTTTACCTGGAGTGGCGGGCAGTACAACGGGCAGTGGGTAGATGACCGCGCGGTCGGCAAAGGTGAGTTGATCTTTAAAAATGGCGACCGCTACGAAGGCGAAGTGGTAGACAGTATTGCCCATGGCGAAGGTTTTATGAAATTTGCGTCGGGCGACACTTACCGCGGCGCATTTACCAACGGCAAAACGCATGGCTTGGGTGTGTACGTGTGGCGCAATGGCCAAACCTATGAAGGCTCTTGGCAAATGGATGTGGCACAAGGCGTGGGCAAAATGCATTTTGCCAACGGCAACCAGTACCAGGGCGAGATGGCGGGCGGTATGCCACACGGTGCGGGTACGATGAAGTACGCTGAAGGTGACCTCTACAAAGGCAGCCTCAACCAGGGCGTGCCCGACGGGCAGGGCACCTACGAGTGGAAAGGTGGCGATAAATACACCGGCTACTGGAAGGCGGGCCTCAAGAACGGCGAAGGCGTATTTGTATGGGCCAGCGGCGACCGCTGGGAGGGCACTTACAAGGGCGACCAACAAACCGCCTCGGGCAAGTTAACTCGGCGCAATCCTTAGCGCACTGGCCGTGCGGCGCTGCATGCTTTAAGCATGGCCTGTCACATTTGGTGGTGCACCAGCCGCGCAGCGGCTAAATCCCACCCGGCCCAGCCGCAGCTTTTAAACAGGGTAGCGGTGCGCGCGGTGGGCGGCTGTTGCACCATGCTTTGCAGCGTGGGGCAGCTTGGCACATCAACACCCGCTTGCAGCAAATCGCCCGCTTCGTGCGCGGCGTCTGCGGTGTCCACCACAATGCGGCCATGCTGGGCAAAGTGCTGCACCACGCTGGGCGCCAGCTCGGCCATGTGCGCTGTAAAGGCGCCCACCGCGCACACAAAGGCCTGCGGGTGCAGCAGCGCTGCATCGTGCAGTACATGCGCATGTGCGGGGGTGCAGGTAAGCACCAGCGGGCACTGGCGCAGGGCGTCGCCCACATCGGCCACCACCGTGGCTTTGCCGCCGGTGATGCCCAGCGCGGCAAACAGCGCAGTGGCGTGCTGCACCAGGGCCTGTGCGCTGGCGGCGCTGCGTGAATGGACAAACACCTCGCGCACGCCCAGGCCCGTAACAAAAGCCTCCAGGTGCGAACGGCCCTGCACCCCCGCGCCCACAATCAGCAAAGGGCCGCGTGGCTGCAGCGCCAGCGTTTGCGCGGCCAGCAGCGATACAGCGGCCGTGCGCCGCGCCGTTACCGTGGGGCCGTCTAGCACGGCGCAGCGCTGGCCCGTGGCAATGTCAAACACTACTACGTCCCCCAAGATGACGGGCTGCCCGCGTGCGGCATTGGCCGGGGTGTAGGTGATGAGTTTGGTCACGGCCAGGCGTTCATCATGCGCGGGCATGATAAAAAAGCTGCCGCCACCGGGCAGGGCCTGCACCACGCGCGGCGGCACCTGCACGCTGGCGTCGTGCAGCAGACGGGCTATTTCAGTGGCCAGCGCGGGGTAGGGTAAGGCTTGGGCAGTTTGCGGGGCGTTATAGAGCATTTTGAAGGTGTTTTATGCCGTAAGCCCAATAGAGTATGGCACAAGCTGCTATTTAATTAATAGTGTAGTGGCGCGCATTGCTAAAGTTTGGCGGCGGCGCTGGCGTGCACCAGCGCCGCCCGCACCGCCACCGACAAACCTTGGTTGATGTCAACCTGCGCCATGCTGGGCATGCCCGTTGCCACGGCTTGCTCGGGCAGGTAGGGCACATGCACAAAACCGCCGCGCACGGCATTTTTCTTCTTGGCTAGCAAATGCATCAACGCATAAAACACATGGTTGCAGACAAAATGCCCCGCGCTGCTAGACAGCTCGCTGGGCGTGCCAGCGCGTTGCAGGGCGGTCAACATGGCTTGCACTGGCAGGGTGCTGAAGTAGGCCGCCGGCCCGCTGGCTACCACCGGGGTGTTGCGCAGCATGCGCCCGGCGTTGTCGGGTATGGGCGCGTCGTCCAGGTTCACGGCGATGCGCTCGATAGAAATACCCGCGCGGCCACCGGCTTGGCCCACACACACGATGAGTGCTGGCTGGTGCGCCAGCACCAGCGCTTTGAGTGTGCTGACCGATTGCCCAAACACGCAAGGCAGCACGGCGGCCACCACGCGGTGCCCGGCAATGCGCTTGCCGTGCAGGGCGCGCGCGGCCACGGCGCTGGGGTTGAGCCCCTGGCCACTGGGGTCGTCGCCAAAAGCTTCAAAGCCAGTCACCAACACGCTGGGCGCAGTGGCGGTGCTGACTTTGCGGGCGGGTGGCATTGAGCGCTTGGGCGATGCGGGCAGTGGCATGGTGGCTGGCTTTGAATAAGCGATTATTCCGTGAATTTTGCACAGGGTTTTAAAGTGCCAACCCTAGGCCTATCAACCACATTGAACCACAACGCGTTGTTGGACACTACCTTGGTGCAGCTGCCCGCCTTTAAGCACCCGATTTGCCTTATTGCGCTGCGTACACAGTCGGTTGCAAACCGCCTGTAGCGCGGCCTTCGGTGTAACATGGGGGCCAACAGATAACCCAACGGAGACAGTGCTATGGACGTAGACGGCAGACGCGAATCAGACAACGTAGAAGACCGCCGCGATGAGAGCGGTGGTGGCGGCGGCGGCGGCGGGAGCCGCGGTATTGGCGGCCTTGGCGGCGGGCGTTTAGGCATTGGCGGTATCGTTATTGCACTGGTGGCTTCTTACTTTTTGGGTATCAACCCGATGACGGTGCTTGGCATTTTGGGTGGCGGTGGCGCACCCGCCCCGCAGGTTAGCCAGGGCCCCGCGCATCGCCCGCCTAAAGACGACCAGATGGCCGGTTTTGTGTCCAAAGTACTGGCCGACACCGAAGACGTGTGGAGCAGTGTTTTCAAGGCGGGCGGCGCGGTGTACAAGCAGCCCAAGCTGGTGCTGTTTCGTGGCTCTACGCCCACGGCCTGCGGCACTGGTCAGGCGGCCATGGGCCCGTTTTACTGCCCCGGCGACCAAAAGGTCTATATCGACCTGGGCTTTTACGAAACCATGAAAACCAAGCTGGGCGCCCCCGGCGACTTTGCCCAAGCCTACGTGATAGCCCACGAGATTGGCCACCATGTGCAACACCAGCTGGGCATCAGCGCCAAGGTAGACGCCATGCGCGGGCGCATCAGCGAGAAAGAGCAAAACGCCCTGAGCGTGCGGCTAGAGCTGCAGGCCGACTGCTTTGCCGGTGTGTGGTCGCGCGGCTCGCAACTGAATTTGGACAAAGGCGACATTGAAGAAGCTCTGAACGCTGCCGCGCAAATTGGCGACGACACCCTGCAAAAAAAGAGCCAAGGCTACGCCCAGCCCGACACCTTTACCCACGGCTCCAGCAAGCAGCGCATGGCCTGGTTTAACGCCGGGCTGCAAAGCGGCAACATGAAGCAGTGCGACACCTTCAGCGCCAAAGCCCTGTAAATATTGCATCATTTTGGCTGTTAGCCCAACAGAACATAGCACAAGCAGCTACTAAATTAATAGTGCATTGAAAACTTGGCAATCGCCTCCACATTGCCTGTATGACTACTTCTACCGCCCAGCATACCGCGCACACGGCACCCATGCCGGTGCTTTTTGTATCGCATGGCTCGCCCATGTTCGCCCTGGAGCTTGGCAGCACCGCCCCCGCGCTGCGGGCCTGGGCACAGGCCCTGCCAGTCAAGCCGCGCGGCATCGTCGTCATGTCGCCGCACTGGATGTCGCACGCCGCCACGGTGATGACCACGCCCCACCCCGAGACCTGGCACGACTTTGGCGGCTTTCCGCCTGAGCTGTACCAGTTGCAGTACCCCGCTGCGGGCAGCCCGGCGCTGGGGCAGCAGGTGCTGGCGCTGCTGCAGGCCGCAGGCATAGCCGCGCAAGGCGACGCCAAGCGCCCGCTAGACCACGGTGCCTGGGTGCCGCTGATGCACTTGTTCCCCCAAGCCGATATACCCGTGGTGCAAGTGGCGCTGCCAGCCAGCTACACGCCGCAATCGGTCATGGCCATGGGCGCGGCGCTGGCCAGCTTGCGCAGCCAAGGTGTGTTGATAGTCGCCTCAGGCAGCATGACGCATAACCTAGGCGAGTTTTTTAACGCAGGCCGCCCCGAGCTGGGCGACACCCCCGAGCCCTACGCCCAAGCCTTTGCCCGTTGGATAGAGCAGGCCGTCACGCACGGCGACAAAACCGCCATGCTGGCTTACCGCCAGCAAGCCCCCCAAGCCGTGCGCGCCCACCCCACCGACGAGCACTTTGCCCCAATTTATTTTGCCTTGGGCGCTGCGGGATGGGGCGATGCTACTGCCTCGGCCCCTGCCGTGCAGTATCTGAGCCGCGAGGTGATGTACCGCTACCTAGCGATGGACGCTTTTGCTTTAACGTAATTGAGTGCAATATCGGGCTGTAGCCCAATAAAAAACAGCACAATCAGCTATTGAATATGTAGCAACCGAGTGGATTCTGGGGCAGCGGTGGCCACCAGCTCTACCAATAACCCGGGTGGCAATACGCCCTGAAAGCAGGCGCGTTGCGGCCAGTGGGCAGGGTCGGGGCCAATCCATGCTTGCCACAGGGCGTCAAACACATCCAGCATATTGATGTCCGCCAACATCACTTGCAATGACAAAATATGCGTGCGCGCTGACAGCGCCTCGGTCAGGTGCATGTCCAGCATGGCAAAGCTTTGCGCCACCTGCGATTCAAAACTGGCCGTCATGTCCATGGCGTTAGCCACCGTCCACACCAGGCCATCCAGAGCCACGCAGCTACTGCGCCCTCTACCGCTGCTGGACCAACGTTTGATGATCATAGGCTCCCTTTCCAAGGGCCCCATGATGGCGTGGTTTACCGCGTTGCGCAAGATAACTGCGCAGGCCACTTTGCAGCAATTAGTAACTTAGCTGCGCCACGGCGCGCAAGTTCTCTGCCGTGGTGGTGGGCAAACCAAAAAAATCCAGGTACGCGGGAATCTGCTCAAATAGCATGTCGGTCCCCACCTGGGTGCGGCAGCCGCGTGCCTGGGCAGCGGCCAGGAAGGCGGTGGTCTCAGACTTCATCACCACTTCGCCTACAAAGGTGCTGGCGTCCAAGCGAGACATGTCCATGGGCAGCGGGTCGCCCTCGTTCATGCCCAGGGGCGTGGCGTTCACCACCAAGTCGTAGCCTGCCGGGTCGTTGGAGCCGGTGTGCACGTCGATAGCGGGGTAGTGCTTCTTCAGGCGCTCGCCCAGTTGCTGGGCTGATGCAGCGTTGACATCAAACAGGCTGATAGCACGCAAGCCCTCAGCCGCTAGCGACGCGGCAATGGCGCAGCCTACGCCGCCGCTGCCCACCACCAGCACGCGCGCGCCCTTGAGCTGCAAGCCCTTGCGCTGCACGCCGCGCACAAAGCCTGCGCCGTCAAACATGTCGCCTACCAGTTTGCCGTCTTGCGTGCGCTTTACCGCATTGCAGGCCCCTGCCACCAGTACCGTGGGCGAAACTTCGTCGAGCAATGCCGCGGTGGTCACCTTATGCGGCATGGTGATGAGCGCGCCGCGTATGTTGGACAGATTAAAAACGCTGCGCAAAAACGTGGGGTAATCTTCGCCCTTGCAACCCATCGGCACCACCACGGCGTTCACCCCTGCTTGCGCAAAGTAGGGGTTGTAGACCATCGGCGCTTTGAAGCTGTGCGTGGGGTAGCCGATGTGGGCTATGAGTTCGGTGTGGCCGTTGATGTGCATGAAAAACTTAGATCGGTAAGAAGCCTAGGGCAAGCTCAGGCCGAACGTGGGGAGGTTTCTGGCTAAGCAGAGGCGATTATTTTGCGCTTGCCTTGGCAGCTGTCACCGCTGCGCGCAGCGCCAGCAGGTAGCTGTCGTGACCGAAGCCGCAGATTTGGCCTCGCGCAATGTCGGCAAACACCGACTTGTGGCGAAACTCTTCACGCGCGTGGATGTTGCTCATGTGCAGCTCCACAATCGGGCAGGTCAGGATAGCCAGTGCGTCGCGAATGCCGTAGCTGTAGTGCGTCCAGGCGCCAGCGTTGATCAGCACGGCATCTACCTTGTCAAAAAAGCCCTTGTGGATGCGGCCGCACATCTCGCCTTCGCTGTCGGTTTGAAAGTGCTCTATCTCGGTGCCCAGCTCTTTGCCCAGGGTGACAAGGCTGGCGTTGATTTCGTCCAGCGTGATGGTGCCGTACTGCGCCGGGTCGCGCTTGCCGAACATGGCGTGGTTAATGCCGTGGAGCATAAGAATTTTCATGGGGCTGTCCTTTTAGAGCGTAAAAAATGAGTCAGTGTAAACGGGGCACCGGCAGGCGCAGTGCGTGCCGGTGACGATACAACTACCTTCACCGTCATAGCTGCCTGCGCCCGGCCATTCAAATTACTTACGCAATTTGGCCAGCTCAGCCATCATCTCGTTCACAGTGGCTTCGCCCACGTTGGCGCTGAACTGGGCAATCACCGGCTTCATTTTCTCGCGCAATTTGGCTACTTCTGCCGGTGAAAAGCTGGTCACTTGCATGCCGTTTTTCTTGAGTAGCTCCAGGTTGGCGGCTACGGCAGCACGCGCGGCTTCGCGCTGGCCTTTGGCGGCTTCGTCTGCTGAGTCGTCCAGAATTTTCTTCTCGGCGGCGCTTAAGGTGTCCCACACTTTTTTGCTGAAGATCACCGACTGGGGGTTGTACTGGTGGTTGGTCAACGCGATGTGTTTTTGCACTTCCCAAAACTTGTTGGCGGCAATCACGCCAATCGGGTTTTCCTGGCCGTCAATGGCACCTTGCTCCAGGCCGCCGTACACCTCGGGGAAAGGCATGGGCGTAGGGTTGGCACCCAGGGCTTTCACCCAGGCCACGTTGATCGGGTTGGGGATGACGCGCAGCTTGAGGCCGGCAATGTCTTCCACCTTGTTCAGGGCGCGCTTGCCATTGGTCATCTGGCGGTAGCCCAGCTCCCAGTATGACAGGCCGATGATGCCTTTGTCTTCGAGCAGCTTGTGCAGCTTCTGGCCCACGGGGCCGTCCACAATGGCGTCAGACTCTTTCTCGTTGGCAAACAGGAAAGGGAAGTCAAAAATGGCCAGCTCTTTGGCCTCAGAGGCCAAGATGCCCGAGTTCATGACCGACATGTCTACCGTGCCGCCCTTGATGGAGGACAGCACAGCCTGGTCGCCGCCCAAGGCACTGTTGTAGAACAAAGTGACCTTCATTTTCCCACCGGATTTAGCCGCAACGGACTCCACAAATTTTTTCATGCCAGCAGCAGCGGGGTGGGTGTCCGGGCTTGCCAGCGCGAACTTGAAGCTGCGCTCTTTGATGTCTTGGGCCGATACCAGGCCGCAGGCAGCAATGGCCACGGCAGCGGTGATGGATTTGAGGAATACACGTTTCATAAGGTCTCCAAAAAGGACGAGGGATTAAACAAGTACGTCAACACAAAAAAACTCAGCACATGGCGTACCCAATCACATGCTTTGCTAACTTACCCAACGCTCTCACCCAACGCTCGCAGGGCGTATTGGGGCTACGGACAAACACTAGGCATTTAATAAAACCAGCGCGCGGGCACCATCACCAGCTGCGGAAAGGCCACCATCAAAAACATGATGGCAAACTGCGCAATCATGAACGGTATGACCCCCTTGGTCACCTCGTCCATGCCAATCTTGCCCACACCCGCCACGGCATTAAGCACCGTGCCCACGGGCGGGGTAATCAAACCTATCGCGTTGTTGATGATGAACAGCACCCCAAAATACACCGGGTCAATGCCCGCAGCCTTCACCACGGGCATCAGCACGGGGGTAAGCAAAAGAATAGTGGGGGTCATGTCCAGCGCGGTGCCTACCACCATCGTCAGCACCATGATAGCCAGCATGAGCAGCTTGGGGCTGTCCAGCAGGGGTTGCAGCAACTCCACCACCTGGGCAGGCAAGTTAGCCACCGTAATCAGCCAGGCCGACACCATGGCAGCGGCCACCAAAAACATGACGATAGAGCAGGTAGTAGCCGCTGCAATAAACAGCGGCACCAGTTTTTTAAAGTTGAGCTCTTTGTAGACAAACACCGAGATGGCGATGGCGTACACCGCCGCCACCACGGCTGCCTCAGTGGGGGTGAAAACGCCAAACTTCAAGCCAAAAATAATGATGAAGGGCAGCACCAGCGCCCAAGTGGCATCTTTGAGTGCCTGTAATACCTCGGCACCCGTCTTGCGCGGCGGTGGGGCAATGGTCTCTTTGCGCACCAGCCACCACCAGGTAAACCACAGCGACACGGCCAGCCAAATGCCGGGGAAGATGCCCGCCATAAAGAGCTTGGAAATCGACACGTTGGCCGTCACGCCAAAGATCACAAAACCAATCGACGGGGGAATGATGGGCGCGATGATGCCCGCCGAGGCAATTAAGCCTGCCGAGCGCGCCCGGTCATGCCCGGCGGCCACCATCATGGGCAGCAGCAGTGCGGTGAGCGCCGCCGCGTCTGCCACTGCCGAGCCCGATAGTGAGGCCATGATGACAGCAGCCACGATGGTCACATAACCCAAGCCCCCTTTGATGTGACCCACCAAAGCCATGGCAAAGTTGACAATGCGTTTGGACAGGCCGCCCGCGTTCATCACCTCACCGGCCAGCATGAAGAAGGGCACCGCCAGCAGCGGGAAGCTGTTGGCCCCCTCAATCACGTTTTGCGCCAAAATTTGCGCGTCAAACATGTTCATATGCCACATCAGCGCGGTGCCGCACAGCAGCAGCGCAAAGGCAATGGGGATGCCCAGCGCCATGGCAGCCAGCAGCGAGCCTAAAAAAATCGTGATCGTCATGTGTATCTCTGCGGCGTTAATTGGACGGTTTCTTGTGCGAGTGGCTTTTTTATTGCGTGGTTTTAGTGTCACCGTGCGGCACGTCTTCCGACTCTTGCATCAGCACCAATTGGTCATCGCGTATCTGGCCCGTCAGCAGGCGCCACAGGTCGCTTAGCAGCACCAAAGCGCCCAGCACGGCAAAGGCCATGCCCGAGGCGTAAAAGTAGCCCATCGACACCTCCATCACCGCGCTGGTAGAGTTCCAGTTGACCACCGTTTGGTCATACGAGCCTTTGAACACCAGGCCAATGCAGTACAGCATCAGCACCAACGACAAGCCCATGCAAATGCGCTTGCCCGTAGGCCCCAGCTTGCCCACTAGCATGTCGGTACCCAGGTGGCCGTTGCTGCGCAAGGCCACTACTGCGCCCAGAAAAGTCATCCACACAAACAGCCAGCGCGACAACTCCTCAGACAAAGTAAAGCCCGAGTTGAAGGCATAGCGCATGAACACGTTGCCAAACACCAGGGCCACCATCACCGCCAACATGGCGGCTACCAAATAACCGAGGAGCTTGCAATAACTGTCGATGAATTTTTCGAACATAAATAATTCCAATTATTTATTAAATAAGGTTAAATGTACTAAATGGTTAATTTCTACAAATACGTAGAAACCCTATAAATGCGTTGCTTGCGACTAACTTGCGCACGACTTGTCTACGGCTTGCGCGCTACTTGCGCACAAAGCGCAGCACCATCTCCACCACGTTCTCGCGCCGGGTGGCCACTGCAGCCGTGGTTTGCGTGTCGCGCTTGAAAATCAGGCCAAAGGTGTGCTGGTTAGACACATTAAAAAACGTCAGCGCGGAGATGGATGCGTGGATGTCGACCGGGTCTAGCCCTGGCCGAAACACGCCATGGGCCACACCCCGTTCGTAGAGCTTTTGGATGGACGAAATGGCTGGCACGTTGAGCTGTTGAATCTGCTTGCTCTGCGCCAGATACTGGCCGCGCTGCATGTTCTCAGACATCACCAGCCGCACAAAGTCGGGGTTGCTGTGGTGGTGGTCAAAGGTAAACGCTGCCAGGCGGCGCAGCGCGTCTTCGGGGGGCAGGTCGTGCAGGTGCAGCTCGCTCTCTATGCTGCGCATGCGCCGGTACGACTCTTCCAGCACCGCCAAATACAAACCTTCTTTGCTGCCAAAGTAGTAGTAGATCATGCGCTTGCTGGTTTTCGTAGCCGCGGCAATCTCGTCAATGCGCGCGCCGCTCAGGCCCTTCTCGGCAAACTCGGCAGAGGCTACATTCAAAATACCCGTCATGGTGCGCACCGGGTCGTTGGTGCGCGAAGGCTCCTTGGCCACAGCCTTGGGTTTTGCGGAATGTACTAACTTGTCCATAATTGGAGTATAAAACTTTTTGCGTATTTTGCGAAAGCTACGCCAGTGGCGCAGTGGGTTTGGCAAATACCCCGTGGGCGCCGCAGCTTATGCGCTATAATATAAATAGCGCATTATGCCCTGCCATATTGGGCTTACGGCCTAAATAATGGGTAAAGTACTCAAACACGGGCCGCTGGCGCACTGCGCACGCCATCACGGTTAGGTGCGCTAGCCAGCTACAGGTAAATTTTGCTCAAGCCCTTTGATGCAGGCCAGCAACGTAGCGTTAACCGGTGTAGGCACGCCATGCTGCAGACCCAGTTGCACCACCGCGCCGTTGATGTAGTCCACCTCAGTGCGCACACCACGCTCTAGCGTTTGCAAAACGGACGCTTTAAATTCATAAGGCAGCCCCGCGCCCGCCTTGCGCCAGGCCTGCACGGGGTCGGTAATGCTGGTGCGCACGCCGCATGCCGTGGCCACCGCCATGGCCTCGGCCACGGCGGCCATTGCGCAGGCCTGCAGCGCAGGCACCTGGTACAGGTCGCCATAGGCCAGCCGCGTAATGCCGCTCAGCGCGCCCGTGGCCACGTTGATCAACAGCTTGTCCCAAATCGTACCCATGATGTTGTCGCTCACCGTGGTTTGCAGGCCCGCACCGTTAAAGGCCTGGGCAATGCGCAAAATGCGCGGGCTCATGGCGCCGTTTAGCTCGCCGATATGCGTGTCTTTACCCACGTGCCCACAAATTACGTGCCCCGGCGCAATCATCTGCCCACCGCAATAGGTTTTGCCCGCCAACACGCGCTGCCGGCCCACCAGGTCGCTCAAAATGTCTTCATGCCCCAAGCCGTTTTGCAGCGACAGCACCGTGGTGTCAGGCCCGATGATGCCCATGGCCGCCTGCACCGCCGCCCGCGTTTGCGCCGACTTAACCAGCACGATCACGCAGTCCACCACGCCAGCGTCCAGCGCGGTGCTGGAGGCCTGCGCCTTCACCACGCGGTCTATACCCGCTGTGCGCAGGCCCAGGCCGTGTTGGTTTATGGCGTCCACATGGGCTTGGTTGCGCGTAATCAGCCACACATCGTGCCCCGCCTCGGTAAGCACCCCGCCGATAGCGCTGCCCAGTGCACCGGCGCCTAGAACTGCAAATTTCAAATTTCTCTCCTGGTAGTTGGTTGCACCGCTGAGGACGAAAGCGGGCTTGGCCCTCGCTTACGGCACGGCCGGAAACGTTCTTTCAAGCTAATGCAGGCACAATCTTACACACGCTACGCACCATTCAACGCCAAAAAGAAAGACCATGCCCATGAGCGCGCCTGATGTAACGCCACCCGCAGACCCCGACCATCCATCCACCCTAGACGTACCGTTTGCCGAGTTTCGCGCAGGGCTGCCCGCGGGGCGCTTTCGCGTGGTGGTGAACCCCGAGCGGGCGCAAAAATACGTCAAGCATCGCCTGTTTATGATAGGTATTGCGCTGCCGCTGCTGGGCTTAGGCGCTGCGCTGGCGCTGTCGGGCTATGTGTGGGTGGGCCTGCCCATGGTGGCCATCGGCGCCCTGCTGCCCCGCGTGGTCAAAGCCCATGCCCCCAAAATCTTGCTGCATCTGGCCCAGCAAGATGCCAAGACCTACCGCGAAGCCATCGACTTTGAGATTCTGGAAGTGCGTAGCGCCTGAGGCGCAGCAACCTTTTTTTATGTGCACCGTTGCCTAGCCGCCCGGCAAAGACAAGCTCTCTGCTAGACCCAAAATATCCGGTGCATCACCCATCTGCTGGCCACACTGCCTCGGCAGGCTGAGCAAAACTTTGGAGCATGCGGCAGGACTCAAAGTGCTGGCTTGCCCGATTGCTATACCCAGCTTTACCGTGAAGCAGCGTTGGCATACGCGCTACCACCAGTACAGTGCGAACCAGTGGTTGCGGAGTGCAGAGTTGTTTTTGCGGAAGACCAAAAGTGTTTTAGGTCAATAGCCCAATAGAACATAGCGCAAGCAGCTATCAAAAGATGAGTTTCCATGCAATTGGGTATGATCATTGTCATATGCAAACCGTAGACGTCATCATCGTAGGCGGCGCTGCCATGGGCAGCTCGGCGGCTTACTTTTTGGCGGCTGATGCGGGCTTCAAAGGCTCGGTGCTGGTGCTGGAGCAGGACTTCAGCTATGCGCAGTGCGCTACGGCGCGGTCGGCGGCGTCGATACGGCACCAGTTTTCTACGCCCGATAATATTCGCATGTCGCAGTTTGGCACGCAGTTTATTCGC
Source organism: Polaromonas sp. (assembly GCA_043766985.1). Lineage (GTDB taxonomy): Bacteria > Pseudomonadota > Gammaproteobacteria > Burkholderiales > Burkholderiaceae_C > JAAFIP01. The sequence continues at coordinate 7,073 of JAYUHM010000056.1, read as the reverse complement.
AACATTGCGCAGTATCTGGCGGTAGATGGTGCTGTGCCCGATGTGGGCTTTCATGAGGGCGGGTATTTGTTTTTGGCCACGGCTGCGGGGCAGGGCGTACTGCAGGCTAACCACCAGGTGCAGCGCAGCCTGGGGGTGGATGTGGCCTTGCTGCCACCCAGTGCCTTGCAAGCGCGGTTTCCCTGGCTGGCAACGGAGGGCTTGTATGGCGGCTCGCTGGGCCTGTCGGGCGAGGGCTGGCTGGACGCGTATGGGCTGATGCAGGGCTTTAGGCGCAAGGCCTTGGCGCTGGGCGTGCAGTACCAGCAGGCGCGGGTGGTGGGCATGCAGCGGCAGGGGCGGCGGGTGCAGCAGCTTACTTTGGCCGATGGCAGCACACTTAGCTGCGGCGTGGTGATTAACGCGGCGGGCACGGGCGCGCGGGCGCTGGCGCACAGCGCGGGCATTGCGCTGCCGGTAGAGTCGCGCAAGCGCTGCGTTTTTTACTTCACGTCGCCCCAGCGGGCCATGGGCTGCCCGCTGGTGGTAGACCCCAGCGGGGCGTATTTTCGGCCCGAGGGCGAGGGGTTTATCTGCGGTATATCGCCGCCTGCCAGCCAAGACCCGGAGTGCTTTGATTTTGAGGTGCAACACAGCCTGTTTGACGAACTGCTGTGGCCCCTGCTGGCGGCCCGCGTGCCCGGCTTTGAGGCCGCGCGCGTGCACAACGCCTGGGCCGGGCACTACGACGTGAACACGCTAGACCACAACGCGATAGTAGGCGCGCACCCGGCGGTAGACAACCTGCTGTTTGCCAACGGCTTTAGCGGCCACGGCATGCAGCAGGCCCCGGCCATTGGCCGGGCGCTGGCAGAGCTGGTGGTGTACGGCGGCTACCGCACGCTGGATTTGTCGGCACTGGGCTGGGCTAGGGTGATAGAGAACCGGCCACTGTTGGAAGTGAACGTGGTGTGATGCGTGCTTGCCAAGCCGTTCAAGCGGTATTTACCAATTTTTTAGGCTGCTAGCCCAATAGAACATAGCACAAGCAGCTATTAAATCAGGAGTAAGTTACTTACCCGTCAGCCCCATACTGCGCGAGATAACTTCTTTCATGATCTCGTTGGTGCCGCCATAAATGCGCTGCACCCGCGCGTCGGCATAGGCACGGGTAATCGGGTATTCCCACATATAGCCGTAGCCGCCAAACAACTGCACGCACTCGTCCATCACCTTGCATTGCAGGTCGCTGCACCAGTACTTGGCCATGCTGGCCGTGGCGGTGTCCAGCTTGTCTTGCAACAATAGCTCGGTGCATTTGTCGACAAACACCTGGGCTACTTGCACCTCGGTTTGCAGCTCGGCCAGGGTGTAGCGGGTGTTTTGGTAGCTGGCCACGGCCTGGCCAAATACTTTGCGCTCTTTCACGTAGGCTACCGTCCAGTCGATGGCGGCCTGCGCCGCCGCAATACCGCCGATGGCAATTTGCAGCCGCTCCCAGGGCAGTTGCTCCATCAGGCAGATAAAGCCTTTGTTTTTATGCGCCTCGCCGCCCAATAAATTTTCTGCCGGTACGCGCACGTTGTTAAAAAACAGCTCGCTGGTGTCCTGCGCTTTGAGGCCCAATTTTTTCAGTCGCTTGCCAGTGTCAAAGCCGGGCATGCCGCGCTCTACCAAAAGCAGGCTGGTGCCCTTGGCACCCGCTGCCGGGTCGGTTTTGGCCACCACAATCACCAGGTCGGCGTGCCAGCCATTAGTGATAAAGGTTTTGCTGCCGTTCAGCAGGTACGCGCCATCGGCCTGCAGCAGCGCCGTGGTCTTCACGCCCTGCAGGTCGCTGCCCGCCGCAGGCTCGCTCATGGCAATGGCGCCCACCATCTCGCCGCTGGCCAGTTTGGGCAGATATGTCGATTTCTGCTCGGGTGTGCCGTAGTGCAAGATGTACGGTGCCACGATCTCGCTGTGCAAGGTATAGCCAATTCCGCTGGTGCCTGCGCGGCTTAGCTCTTCCATCTGGATGACGGAGTACAGTTTGTCTGCATCGCTACCACCAAACTCTTCGGGCATGGTCATGCACAAAAAGCCGTTGGCTCCGGCCTTGCGCCACACCTCGCGGTCTACATAGCCCTGATCTTCCCAGTCGGCATGGAAAGGGGCGATTTCTTTGTCGATAAAGCGACGAAAACTGCTGCGAAAAGTTTCGTGGTCGGGGGTGTAGAGGGTGCGTTCGATCATGTTGGTGCCTTGCTGGGTTTACACGCCGCTTTTGGCGATAGCACGCTGGTAAGCCGGGCGTGCCTCCACCATGTCCACAAAACGGGCCAACTGCGGAAACGCCTCACGCCCCGGCCCGCGAATGGCTACCTGCGCTACGAAGGAGAGTTGCACGTCTGCCCCGGTCAAAGTGTTGCCCACAAAATAGTCGCGCCCGGTGATCTCGTGGTTTAAATACCCCAGGTGGTTTTGTATCTCGCTGGCAATGCGCGGTTGCAGCGGCGTGCCTGCCTCGCCCAGCCGTCCTATGTACAGCTTGAGCATCAGCGGCAGCATGGCCGAGCCTTCGCCGTAGTGCAAAAACTGCATGTAGCGGTTGTAGTCGGGCGAGTCGATGGGGGGCGCAAACTGGCCCTTGCCATAGCGGCGGGCCAAATACTCAATGATCGCGCCCGACTCGATCAGCACCAGGCCGTCGTCGCGCAGCACAGGCGCTTTGCCCAGTGGGTGAATAGCGGTCAGCGCAGGTGGTGCCAGCCGCGTCTGCGGGTCGCGCTGGTAGTGGACAACTTCATACGGCTCGCCCAGCTCTTCCAGCATCCAGGTAATGCGGCGTGAGCGGGACTCATTGAGGTGGTGGATTTGGATCATGGCGCATCGTACCATCGGGCATTTGGGGTTTGTACGCCCTAGTGCTTGGGTTGGACGGCTACGCGGCTGTCCCCTGGCCTTCGGCCTCCTCCTTGATGCCGCTACGCCGGCCAACCCAAGCACCAGGGCAGCGAACGAGGTGAGTGCGCGAAGGTGCAAGACCCGCGATGCCGGAAAGGTGGTGTCTGCAATGGGCCAGAAGCGGGCTAAGGCTGATGTCCGCTTTCCGGCAGTTTCCTTGACAACTTTTGCGCCATCTGCAAATTTCTGAGGTGTGGTGCCTTCGGGCCGAAAGCGGGTGCACGTTTTCACAAACAGATCGCACCAAAGCAAACATCTAGTTTGCGAACTTCGCAACCCGGATGCGCGTTCAATCGCCATTCGCCCGCACTTTCAGACAGCCGCCAACGGAAACTCAAGGGCATCTTTTCATACCGCTACCTATGATTGATCTCATAAGTCGGCCGTCACATATAATGACATGATAACTTTCGAGGACGATCGATGAAGGCATCTCTTGCAACAATATTAGCCCTCAGCTATACCCTTTTAGTAGCAAATGCTTTTGCGCAAAGTACAGACAAGCCAGAAGTTCACGTAGGTGACCGTTGGTCAATGCAACATACCAACGGACTTGTAAATGAGCGTGACTACACAACCATCGAGGATGTTGTTGAAATAACTGGCAAAGAAATCCAGACACGCATCCGGACGAAAGGCCGCGCTGGCAGCGGCATAGCCGCCTACACTAAAGAGTGGAATCCTGTTGACGTTATTTCAGCACGCTACGACCCAAACCTAGGACGTTTTTCATTTCCATTGAAAGTTGGAAAAAAATGGGATGGCGGAGCCGACAAAATGCTTTTTTCCAATGGAAAGCACGGGAAATTCTCCTTGAAAGGCGAGGTCGTTTCGCTTGAAAAAGTCACTGTTCCCGCGGGCACATTTGATGCCTACAAAGTTGTCTTAACTGTGGATGCCATCGCGACGGATGAGGATGCAAACATTGGGCATACGGTTGAGACCTATTGGTATGCTCCTTCTGCAAAGCGGGAAGTAAAAAGTGAGTACGTATTCAGCAAGGATGGGCGCGTAAGAAGTAAAGACATTTTTGAATTACTCGAATACAGCCTTCGCTGATCCTGCAAATGCGTAACTGTCTAAATTGCTTTGCCATCATTCTGATCTTGCCCTGCGCAGGGTGCAACACATTGCAATTTCAGCCAGACGCTTCAGACGCCAGTAAGCGGGTAACAGAGCGGCTTACAGAGTATCCGGTCAGCATTCCAAAAGCCTCTCCACACCGAGGACAAATAATTACGGGCGAGCAACCAAGCACTTCTCACCACACGGACATGCTCGATCACCCCCAATTCAACTCCAGTCCTCCATCTTCTGAGTGATCCCATGTCTCGAAAATTATTTTTGTTTTTATGTCTTGCTTGCTCACTCATGGGTCTTGCCCGCAGTGAAACGAAATCAGCAGAAAGGCCAAATGTGCACGTAGGTGACGTTTGGTCGTATCGCGTGTTGGATGGATTTACGGATGAAACGAAATTTGGAATTTCCTACCGTCTTGTGAATATTTCTGAATCCGAGCTCACAACGCGTATGGAGTGGAAGGGGAAACCCAACAAGGGACTAGCAATCTTTGATCGCCAGTGGAACATGATCGATGATGGCCAAACTAAGTACGAGCCTGCCAGAATTTCTGCAAAGTTCCCAATGCAAGCAGGGGATTCATGGAAACAAAAATTTCAGTCATCCAATCTACGATCCGGGCAAACCTACTATCACATCGCAAATGCGAATGTTGGAGATATTGAAAAAATCACTGTCCCTGCAGGAACATTTACTGCGTACAAAGTTGAAATTGAGGCCGAAATTCGAGGTGCAGATGCTGATGCGGGCATTACAAAACATGTCTTCAAATATTGGTATTCACCTGAAGTTAACCGTGAAGTGAAACTCGAAGTTCAAACCATTGCTAACGGCCGGTTGCGGGACAAGTCAATTACTGAATTGATTGTCTATGCACCTAGCAAGATGTCCAACTAATCGCCCTTATCCTGGCACTGATAGCTGTCAAACATCACTAAGGAAACAATGGGGTCGGATTCCAATTAATTTTTTGCGGACGATAAGACACGTACGGGGTACTCCCGAATGCAGCCTGTCTTGACTTTCGGGCAACGCGGCAATCCGGACCGCCGTCCAGTTGGCAGCGCCGCTCAATCGAATGACTGCTTTTTGGCGATGAGTTCAAGAGTCTGCAGTTCCGCTTTGTCGTCGAGTCCTCCCAGTCACGACAGGCTCCTTCCGCGCTGGCAAGCGTAAAAGACCGCTCTGCGGCGGTGACCTCGCCAAGGGGCCAGTAGTGTGCCGACACTGACCTGCCTCGCGGTCAGTGTGCCACCGAAGTGAATTGATGTGCTAGAGGCAGATAGCGTGAACTTGGTTGCGGCCTAATAAACCCGCAGCACCTCAAATTGCTGTCGGGTTGGAGCGACCTGTATCGACACCTGATCACCCTCGCATTTACCCAGCATGGCCCTGCCCAAAGGGGCTTCGCTGCTGATGACCTGAACGAACTCTGAGCCGCTGGCCAACGTCATGCTGCCTCCATTCGGGCCGAGAAAGAGCTGTTGCTGCTTGTCGTCGGAATCGACCAGGCAGACCAGCGCGCCGAGCTGTATACCTTTGCTGGCATCGTAGGGGCGCGGGCGGAATTGGCGCCAATTGGCCATCGCCTGGCGGATGGCTTCGGCGCGACGAGCTTGGCCGGTGGACAGGTAAGCGGCCTCCAATCCCAATGTGTCGTACTTGTTTTCGGCGATGTTCTCGTTGTGAGTCGCCGTCTCGTAGGCCGCCCGCATTGCGCGCTCGGCTTGCAGCAGGTCTTCGGCGAGCCGTTCCAGCACCTGCTGCTGCAGCAAGAATTTATCCATGATGAAAGGTCGGCATACCGACAAGAGAGGGTCAGGTTTTGATTATGAAGGACTCCACCAGCCTTGGGCGCTTCTGTTAGCTGCAGGTTAACTTCAGCTATGCGCACTGTCCTCTCGCCCATTTCCGTGCATAGAACGGCAGGAACCGGCCGACCGCCGGAGGCCATGATCAATGACTGCTTTCCGGCGCCGAACCTGTTGGCTTGGACTTCCGCATTGTCGTCGATAGCTACAGGTGACTGTCGACGCATGAAGAACCGCAGTCAGTCTAAAGCAGCCACTTTAAGTTTCCCAATCTTCGTCCGCTTCTGGTCCAAACGAGCCATCGCTCCAGCCGGATGCCCTGGCCCGCAGGACACCAAGCCGTGTTTACGACTTTAATTGCTTGGAATTCATGCAGGTTAGCAACGTGTCAAACTGACATCATGCAAGCATAAAGTCGTAAACACATTTTGATAACCGCGTGAAAGCGGCGCGGCGACGGTAATTTGAACCAGTGGTGGCTAGATGGAGCGCTGCTGGCATCTACCCATTAAGCGTCGGCCTTGATTTTGCGGGATCGGATCACGTTACCAAACGCGCTGGTTTCCGCTGCAATCTTTGCTTTGAATTCGGCAACGTCCATCAATGTGGCTTCTCCGCCCAAATCCTTGAAGCGCTGCTTGACGCTGGCGACCGTCAGCGCTTTGTTGATCTCCCGGTTCATCCTGGCCACCACATCGGGCGGTGTGGATGCCGGGGCCCAGATGCCGAAAATCGTGTCGGCCTCCACCCCTTTAACTCCCACTTCTGCCAGCGTGGGAATCTCAGGGAACAGCGTTGAGCGCGTGGCGCTGGCCACGGCGTGCATTTTGAGGCGACCGGCTCTGACATGCGGTGTGCCAAGCCCGGATCAAAGTAAAAATCGATTTGACCGCCGAGCAAATCCTGCATTGCAGGCGCAGCGCCCCGGTAAGGAATATGCGTGGCGAACACACCCGCATTGAGCTTGAATAACTCGCCCGCCAGATGCGGCGTGCTGCCCGAGCCTGCGGACTCATAAGACAGCTTGCCAACATTGGTTTTCGCGTAAGTCAAAAATTCTTTGAAGTTATTGGGCGCCAGCGCCTGTTTGGTCACCAAAAAAGAGCTGGATCGTGCCCAGCATCGCCACGGGTTGCAGATCGCGTGCCACAACAAAGGTTTTGGGCAGTACTCCCTTTTGGGTTGCGGTCGATGGTGACTTTCGTTTTTTGAATTTTCATAGTTATAATTTATGCTAAATTTGTCTCCCTTGTGGAG
>JAYUHM010000055.1:0-6434 GCA_043766985.1 Polaromonas sp. | reverse complement strand
GCCGTTAACGACTGCATTGATCAACGCCTAGCCAATTTTGGAGCTCCTGTGGAGTGAACTGGACTCGGCTAAATCGTTCTGCCGCCCAGACTCCTAGTACGGTTTGTGACAGCACCACAGTCATGTTCGCGTTCAATGATGCGTTCCATCTCGGTGTACTGTCTAGTGGAGTACACGTCCTTTGGGCACTGGCTCAAGGAGGAACATTAGAAGACCGCCCGCGCTATAACAAATCCCGCTGCTTCGAAACCTTCCCCTTCCCAGAAGACGACACCGGCCTCACGCCCGCGCTACGCAGCAGCATTGCCAGCCTGGCCGAGCAGATTGACGCGCACCGCAAGCGCCAGCAGGCTGCCCACCCGGGGCTGACGCTGACGGGCATGTACAACGTGCTGGAGGCGCTGCGCGCAGGCCGTGAGCTGACGGCGAAAGAGAAAACCATCCACACGCAGGGCCTGGTGGCCGTGCTGGCCAGCCTGCATGCCGAGCTGGACGCTGCAGTGCTAAGCGCCTACGGCTGGGACGACCTGGCCCAGGGCAGCGCGCCCGCGCACACAGCGCAGGCCGTGGGTGCGCTGGCTGCGGGGGCCAGCCCCAACGACACCCTGCTGCAACGCCTGGTCACGCTCAACGCCCAGCGTGCCGCCCAGGAGGCTACGGGCCACGTTCGCTGGCTGCGCCCGGCGTTTCAAGACCCACAAGCCGCTGCCCAGGCTGCGCAACAGGCAAATGGCGCACTATCAATTAATGAGCTGCTCCCGCGATATTCTAAAGGGCTGCAGGCCGATTTGGCATTAGAAAATGAGCCTACAGAGCCTTTTTCAGCCTCTGCAAACCCCGCTGGCACCCCTTCTGGCGATTCGCAGGCCCACGCCGGCAGCGCCCTCGCCACCCAGGCCCCACAGCCCTGGCCCGCCGAGCTGCCCGCCCAGGTGCGCGCCGTCTCCCAAGTGCTCACAGCCGCCGCCAGCGCCCTCACCCTGCCCCAGCTAGAAGCCCAGTTCAAAGGCCGTGGCCCGTGGAAGAACAGCCTGCCCCGCATCCTGGAGACGCTGGAAGCCCTGGGCAAAGCGCAGCGCGACGGTGCGGCTTGGCGCAGCTAGGTATGACCCAAAAAGTCATTCCTATTGCGCTCAAACCCTACCGCCCCGATCTGCGCTGGGCTGAGGACATGCTGGACGAAAGCCTACAAATGCGCTCAGAGCCGCCGGGCTATGGGCAGCCGAATGCGCAGTTGGATGCGGCGCAGATTCCGCTGGGCGAGCTTTGCTACGACTACCTCGCGGATGACTACAGGCCGTGCGCTTACTTTGAGCGGACGGATTACGGCACGGTGAAGTGCTTGTATTTGGGCCTAGAGGTCATCGATGGCGAATCGACGCCAGTTATCCAGCATTTTGGCAGCCAAGCCAATATGGAAGCTGCCAATGTGATCGAGACATGGTCGCTGCCCGACTTCACCAAAGAATGTGGCGTCAGTATGCTTTACCCGACCACGCTGGCCCAATTGCAATGTGCGGTGGATGACTACGAACAGGCCGTACTGGGGAAACGCCATACCGACTGGACTCAACCATATCCAGAGCAAGCTACCTACGAAGAGTCGAAACTGCGCATCATCGCCTTAGACCGCCTGCTCATATGGGAGTGTTTGTGCAGCATGGTGGAAGATGTGCCTGCGTCTTTGATTTTTCGGCTTCAGCTGATGGATGCCATGCACCGTGGCCACACCCAGCCTAGCGACGCGCTGATAGACCGCGCCTACGCTGGCGCATTAGCGCACTGTCCAGAGCCACAGATTCAGTTTTGGTACATGTACCGCACCCAGTTTTACGATCTATCCATGAACTGGAACGATGTCTGCTGGCTTGAAAACCGTGCGCGGATTGCAGAGCTTTACTACTACGATCAACGTGTAGCGGCCATCATCGCGCTGAGAGAAGCTGGCGAAAAAACCGATTGAGCAGCGGTCTAAACTACTCACAAAATAATAGCTTCTCCCGCGATATTCTATTGGTCTACAGCCGTATTTTTTATAAAAATGAGCCTCTGGAACCGATCCCACCCGCACCCTGACCCTACATCAGGCCACGCCGATTTTGCAGGCCACCACAGCGACACACCCATCGCCCTGCACGACGCGCGCCTGCCCGCCCAGGTGCGCGCCTTGGCGCAAAGCTTTGGCACGCAAGCCGCCTGCGTGCACCGCATGCAAACCGACAAAGGCATCGAATGGTGGCTGATGGGCCACGAAGGGGATTTGCTGGAGGCGCTGTGGTTTGAGTGATTAGCCAGCCAAAAAAAGTGCCTGCCACGCCGCCGCGTGGCAAACCCTGTGCAAGTAGGATTGGTGGCCCCGGCGGGGGCTGCTCTTGCAATCAGGTAAAACTGATTTTATCGACGATGGTGGGCGGACGTGCCAAGGCAGACTGAGAGCGAGAAATTATGGGCGAAGGTCTCAATCAGCGTCAGGAATGCGCATTTGCCGTGATTCAGCGGGTACCACCAGCTTTTTTTGTGTGAAGGTCTGAATGCCTACTTGGGCAGCGCAACGTGCAATGTCATCGTCATCTAAATAAATTTTTTGCACGTTGCGTGACGAAGCGCAGGCGACGATCATCCAGTCAAATTTGAATTTGGTACGCGTGACGTCACGCTGAGATTTCTTGTCCCACGCTTCTTCCAAGAGAATTGCGCACTCTGTTGCCGCACGGCGATCAAAGGCGATCACCTCGAAGCTACTGGTGTTACTGAGCCGCTGAACATACTCGTCGCGGGCTTTGCCTGCACGGATCAATAGTTCGGTGAGGCACGGTGACGGGATCAAGATACGTACGCGCGCTTTGGACAAATCTTGCACCAAGTGATCTAACGCGGCGCGTTGGTCTCCTGCTACTTTGGGATTGAAAAGGTCGATGAGGAATGTGGAATCAAAAACAACACCGGCCATAAATCAAACTTTGCGTAATTTTTTTAATTCAGCTTGCGGGTCGGCAAACTCATTCCACTTGCTGCCCTCTACAGCACGCAGTGCGGTAACCTCGTCGATCAAAGGTGTCTGGTCTATCGCCTCCCAACTTTTCAGCTTGAAATCATCCAGCTTCCAAGCCCGCTCGGCTGTGCGCCGCCATTTACCGGTGCCTTGCACGCGTACCAAGTCGCCAAAAAGATGGTGGGCCAGCTCCCGGGCAATAGCGCGGGTGGTAGTGCAGGGGTAGGTCGTGCCGTCTGTGTCTTGCAGCAGCAGCGGCACGGTTTCGTCCTTTCCGCCCACCTTAATGACCGTGCCGATCAGCTCACCCGCCTCATGCACTATGGCTTCTTCCGCCAGCGGAGTTTTGCAACCCGGAAACAAAATAACTTGTGCACCATCCTTAACCCGAAGAACGGCCGAGGCGTTGTCTTCACGCAGCAAGCTGTTGATGTGCTGTACCGATTTAGCCGCGTCTTCTGGTGCATTGGCCGTGCCCACCAGCTTCAAACGCGCTTGAACTTTAGGTGCGCTGGTTTCCTGCACGTGAATTTCAGGTATGGCGCTGCCCTTGCGCACTTTCATGAAGTGCACCTGCTCTTGGTGGCCAAAAACCTTCGCCAAGCTCGCCAAATACTCGGCCAAGCGCGCCATGGGCAGCGTGTGGGGCTGCCATGCGTCAATGCGAAAGTCGTAAATGGTGGGGATGTTCACAGTAGTGTGATTATTTCATTAAATGCCTGTAGTAGGAAGTTACTTTAAAAGTTAATATTGAGATATGACGAAATTTAAAACACTGCTGACCGTCGCGCGTGACACGGATGCTTACTGGCGAGGCCGCGTGAAGCTGCAAGCGGCGACACAGCTACAGGACTTGCTTACCGCCTCTGGGTTGAACCAGGAGCAGTTGGCGCAAAAGGTAGGGGTCAAGCCGCCGCAGGTATCGCGCATTCTCAATGCGCTGGGTAATCCTACGCTGGACACTTTGGTGAAAATGGCCGGCGCCTTGGGCTATGTACCTCAGCTTACGTTTGTGCCCATGCAAAAGCCGGCGTCCAGTCCTCCTGCGATGGTGCAAGCAAGCCGCATGGGCATTGCAAAGCGAAAGCCGTCAGAAGATGCGCAGACCGAAGCAGCGATTAAGGCCCGCTTGAAGGCGCAAGACCTCGCCACCTTATCAGGGCGTTAATCGGCCATGGGTACGGGTATGAAGGCAATAGCTAAACCCGACGGTGCATTGGCGCAAGAACGCTTCGCGAAGCACTACGCTCGCAACAAGGGAAAACACCGAGGTTTGGAAACCCGGTAGTGCCTAAACTTTGGCACAGTAGTTGCATTTTTATTTGATCTCTATGCCATTGAAAGACCTTTATGCCCCACACCTCGTTTACCCACCCCCACTCGCGCCGCACCACCCTAAAACTGCTGGCCACTGGCGCTGCCGCGCTGGCTTTGCCGGCCTACGCGGCCTGGCCAGACAAGCCGATCAAAATCATCGTGACTTTTCCACCGGGCGGGGCCAGCGACATTGTGGCGCGCGTGATGGCGGAGCAGCTGGCCAAGAGCCTGGGCCAGCCGGTGGTGGTAGACAACCGGCCCGGCGCGGGCGGCAGTGTGGGGGGCACGCTGGTGGCGCAGGCGGCGGCTGATGGCTACACGCTGATGCTGTCCAACTCCACGCCGGTCTCCATTGGCCCGTTTGCGCTAGAAAAGTTGCCTTACGACCCGATAGAGGCATTTACCCACATTGCCTCGGTAGGCGCTGCGCCCTGCGTGGTGATGGCCAACCCGGCGGCGGGGCTGCGCACCATCACCGACATCGAGGTGCAGGCGCGCAAAACCGGGCGGCTGGATTTTGGCTCGGGGGGCCCGGCATCCATTGGCCATATCTACGGCGAGCTGATGAAAAAAGAGCTGGGCCTGAACCTGGTGCATGTGCCCTACCGGGGCGGCGCGCCCATGACCACCGATTTGATCTCGGGCGTTATCCCCGTGGGCATTGATGTGCTCACGGCCTATCTGCCATTTTTTAAAACCGGCCAGCTCATACCGCTGGCGGTCACCTCTGCCAAGCGCTCACCCTTGGTACCCGATGTGCCCAGCGTGGCCGAGCTGGCCAGCTACCGCTCTCTGGTGCTGGACAACTTTTTTGGCATCTCCGGCCCGGCCAAAATGCCGCCCGATGTGGTGGCGCGAATCAACACCGCCTGCAACGAAATACTGGCCCAAGCCGACATCAAAAAACGCATGCTGGATTTAGGCATTACTGTCACGCCGGGCACGCCTGCCGCCTTTACCAGCTATGTGCGTCAACAGGTTAGCGCCCTTGCGCCCACGGTCAAAGGCGCTGGCGTCAAATTGTGATGCCCGGTACAGCCACTATCAATAAAATAGCTTCTCCCGCGATATTCTATTGGTCTGCAGCCTGTTTTGTATAAGAATTTGTCTCTGAAAACACCTTAGAAATGCCCCAAGGAGACTTGATAGACCAAATTTTGAGTGCGGCGGGGAGTGTATGGGCATGGTGCATGCTGCCTGTCAGTGGGGCCGACGCGCACAGCATTGCGTCCATGGTGGCGTGGCATGCGCGGCTGATGGTGCTGGCCTGGAGTGTGCTGATTCCACTAGGGGTGCTAGCCGCGCGGTTTTACAAGGTCACGCCCCAGCAGGATTTCCCACGCGTGCTGGACAATAAATTTTGGTGGAATGCACACCGCACTACGCAATATACGGGCGTGGCAGTGGCTGTGATAGCACTGCTGCTGGTAGGGCCTGGGCAGGGTTGGGGCTGGCACCAAGGCATTGGCTATGCCCTGCTGGCTGTGGGGGTGGCGCAGGTGCTGGGCGCGCAGCTGCGCGGCACCAAGGGCGGGCCTAGCGATACCGCCAAAGGCTTGCCATTGCGCGGCGACCATTTTGATATGACACGCCAGCGCCGTATTTTTGAATGGTGGCACAAGCGCTTGGGCTATACCTCGTTGATATTGACGGTACTGGCCACGGCATTGGGTTTGGTGTTGGCAGATGCACCGCGTTGGATGGCGCTGGTCATCGCACTATGGTGGCTGGTACTGGTGGCCCTATTTGCGCTGCTACAGCGGCGGGGCCGGGCGGTAGACACCTATACCGCCATATGGGGCCATGCTTTTCGGGAAAGCCCTATACAACTTGGGAAGTAAAGCAGGCACAGTTCACTCTGATTTTGTTGTTTACAAATTTTGGAGTTATTGACTATGCTTCGCCGCCAATTGATTCAGTCTTCTGCCACCACAGCGGCCTTGTCCGTTTTTGGGGCAGGCTTGCCCATCGCCAGCAGCTATGCGCAAGACCGCTACGCGAAGTACCGTGGCTCCACAGTGGTGATGAGCATCCCCGCGCATCCGCACTACGACGCGATGCTCAAGCTGCTGCCAGAATTTACCAAAGAGACGGGTATCAAGGTAGAGGTAGACAAGCTGGCCGT
>JAYUHM010000054.1:0-17106 GCA_043766985.1 Polaromonas sp. | reverse complement strand
CCGTAGGCCGCCAGCGCTACAAAGGCCTGGGCGAGATGAACCCCATGCAGCTATGGGAAACCACCATGGACCCCACCGTGCGCACCCTGCTGCGCGTGCAGATAGAAGACGCCATCGAAGCTGACCGCGTGTTCACCACCCTGATGGGCGACGACGTAGAGCCGCGCCGGGCGTTTATTGAGACGAATGCGCTGCGGGCAGCGAATATTGACGTCTAGTACCTAACCCGTTAATTTGACAATGCTTCTATAAATTTATTATTAATAAGGGCTTCTGTGAAATCTTTTGAAATTTCTAAATTCACTTCTAAAACAATTGAACGAGCTCGGTACGCAAGATATCTCGAAGCACTACGCGCTGATGGGAAATCTACTGAAAATATAGAAGTTGCAATTGGCGGAGCAACTAAAAGCATCGCAAGCGGAGCAAAAGCCTTTGTGATTTTCGGTGAACCGCAGAGCGGCAAGACTCAAATGATGATTGGTCTAACCGCTAGACTTTTGGACGAAGGACACAAGTTAATCATCGTTTTACTTAACGATAACGTTCAATTGCTCAAACAAAATTTGACTCGATTTCAAAGTTCAGGGCTAAATCCAACAGCCAGAGATTTTCGAGACATCCTTGCGCCTGAAATAGAACTAGGGGATAGCGAGTGGGTCTTGTTTTGCAAGAAGAACACGAAAGATTTGCAAAAACTTACGGATCGACTCGGCGCAAAAAGAGCACCAGTAGTAATTGATGACGAGGCAGATTACGCGACCCCCAATGCGAAGGTTAATCGGAATACTGAAACAAAGATTCATAGCCAGGTTAGAAAACTAATTGGTAAAGGTCTTTATATTGGAGTGACCGCTACGCCAGCCCGTTTGGATTTAAACAATACGTTTGAGAACCAAATCGAACACTGGGTTGAATTCCCTCCTCACCCACTCTACACTGGACCAGCAGCTTTTTTCCCAATGGGACTGACCGAACCAGCATATCGTTTGAATTTGCTGCCAGATGCCCGTGATTCCGCTAAACATATTCGAGAGGCGCTTTTTACTTATTTCGCTTCGGTTGCTTACTTGAACACGAAAGTAAATTCGATACAAACAAATTACTCGATGCTGATACATACGAGTGGTGCAAGGGTTGATCATTCTGACGACAACAAGGCAATACAGAAAGCGTTCAGTGTGCTACGTAAACGCGCTGGTGATGAATTCACAAGGTACTGTAAAGACTTATGGCATGCTTGTGATAGCCGGTACCCCGGTCATGCAGATGATTTAACAAAGTGGATTCTTGAGAATATTAATCTAAACAATATCGTTGTGATGAATAGTGATAGCGATGGGGAGGACTATCAAGCAGCGACATCGCCTAGAACATTATTCACTATCGCCATCGGCGGAAACATTGTTTCGCGTGGAGTAACTTTTGACAATCTGTTGTCGATGTTTTTCACTAGGGATGCAAAGCACAAAATTCAGCAAGACACATACATTCAGCGGGCTAGAATGTTTGGTGTTCGCGGACATTATTTGAAACATTTTGAGCTTTCGATTCCTGATGCTTTGTATCGCGATTGGCACCGTTGTTTTGTTTTTCATCAACTCGCACTGCAATCTACAAGATATCGAAATGAAGCCCCAGCTTGGATCGAGGACTCTCGAATAGCCGTCACACAAAATGCTAGCGTTGCCAAAGAATACGTGAACGTGGACCGAGGCGAAATGGGATATGCCTTGTTTGAATTAACGCAACCAATAGTTGACATTCTTGAGGCAAAGCAAAGCGACTTTCAAAAGTTAGCGTTGCTTAGCTCACACCTCGATGAAAGCAATCTACCGCCCTTCATTATCGAATTCGCGCAAAGCCAGACGGGTGGAGATGTCTCAAAGGTTGCTGTCCATCCATTAACCATAATTGGTGAAAAAGGTGGATATACCGAAGAACAGGAAACCTTGCAGCGAGCTAAGGGCTTTTTGGGTGATCCCCAAATTGGTCGCGTTAAACAGACCGCAGTCCACCATTTTGCGATAGTGACAAACAAAGCGCAGGACAGGGCGAGAATGATCTATAAATTTACATCATCGCGGGTTGCATTTAAGAAAAGAATCGTTACCTCAGCACAAAACTCTCTGTTCTGATGATTACTGAACAAGACAGATATTTTGGTTCAGCTATTGTTGAGATATTAAAGTCGTTTCCGCAGGGTGCGAAAATGTCACGCCTTGAAAAATCTCCTGGCGGTGCGGCATTTACTGTAGGTGAAGACTGCCTAATCTATTTGAAATATTCAACTGCACGATTGACGCCGTGGACGTTTACATTTAATACGAACCACATTGATTTTTTGAACGCACAAGCTTCAAAACGAAGAACTGTTATTGGTTTCGTTTGTGGTGTTGACGGCATAGCTGGCGTGTCGGTGAATGAGATGTTTAGCTTGATACCTGTATATACGGATAAGCCAACCGGCTTGAGCATTAGCCGGCGACCCGGGCATAACTACCATTTAACGTCTGGCGGTAAAGAGCTTGAAATAACCGTAGCTAATGCGGATTTTGTGCGTAAAGTTCATGGACAATCGAAGGCTGCTCTATCGTTACATAGGGGTGCTTGGCCGATGCCACCCAGAGGAAAAATCGTTTGAGAACATTACATCCGTTTCCTGCCCGTATGGCACCAGATATTGCTATGAAATATCTGGATGAGATGCGGCCTGGGTCTGTTGTTTGTGACCCGATGTCCGGTTCTGGTACGGTTGCTGCGCTTGCAGTTCGAAAAGGACTTAATGCAATTGCGTATGATTTAGACCCGTTAGCGGCGCTTATAACTAGTGTTAGGTGTTCAAGTGCAGATTCAATAAATAGAGCTGAGAAGCTATGGAGTCGAATGCGCTTGTACATGAAAAAACAAGACGTTGTTAAGCTTCCGTGGATTGACGACTGTACAGAAACAGATGCGTTTGTTAAGTTTTGGTATGGAGCACGTCAGCGGCTTGTATTGCGCCGCGCCGCAAGATACTTGGCGTTCTCTAATACTGCACGTAATGACCCTGAGGCCGCAAACGTATTACGACTAGCTCTCAGCAGAATCATCATCCAAAAGACGCGGGGCGCGTCTTTAGCTTGGGATGTGTCCCATAGCCGACCGCACAAAGTGCACGATGAAAAGCTATACGATTATGATGTACTGCATGAGTTGGGTGTGTCCGTGGCAAAACTTTGCAAGGCGTTACTTGCCGATCCCATTGTTGGCACTTGTAGGGTGAGAATAGGTGATGCTCGTATTCTCTACGGCGTTAAGAAAGGGGAGGCCGATGCTGTACTCACCTCTCCGCCATATCTAAACGCAATTGACTATTTGCGCGGGCACCGCTTAAGTTTAGTTTGGTTGGGCGTCACGATTCCACAGGCACGCTTGATTCGCAGTGATTCCGTTGGCGCTGAAGCAAAGTTTCGTGGTGAGTTGACAGCTTTTTCTATGGAAGTGTTAAGTACATATCCTGTCGATTCCTTATCGAATAAACAAGCGGGCATGGTGGCAAGATATTCGGACGATCTGGTAGCTATCGCCGCTAAAGCATTTTATGTACTTCGTTCTGGCGGTACCGCTACCTATGTTATTGGGAACAATCAGTTAACTGGAATCAACATAAACAATTCGACCGCATTGATCAAAGCGCTTGAATTGGTTGGGTTTTCTATAGCTGATGTATCTAAGCGTGGAATACCCCAAAACAGTAGATACCTGCCCGTTAACATTGTCGGATCAAACAGCTTGAATGGCCGCATGTCTGAAGAAATTGTCATTCATGCGACCAGACCCTAAATCTTTTGCGGCAATGGCCCCTACTTTGCTGTAAAACTGCTTGCGGATCGTAAAGGAGTTTTATGGCTGAAGGCGACAGCTTCCGTGTCGTTGCGCTGCGCGAGGATGTGTCTGCACTGTGCGGGCGGTTTGCTGGGCGGGTGAAGAAACCGGTAAGCACTACGGAGATGGATGCCTGCATCGCGGCGGGTGCCACTGGCGGACGACCTGCTGATGAGCTTTGAGAAGCTGGCGGTGCGGTTTGCGGGGATGGTGGCGGTTTAAATCTCCATGAAAATCGAACACGAGATGTTGGAATTTCATGGTGATTGACAGACAGGTTTTATAGAAACCCAAATTTTTCAGCGTGTGATTTAAGAAAGCTCGGGTCAGGACGAAAGCGTTCTGGCAAGTGAATTGGTTGCTTGTCAAAATCAAGCAGCGCTGCATTCGTGAATTGGTGATCTGAGTTTTTCTTCAAAGCCTTCGACACCCGCACCGTGTAATCCGGCATCACCGTAATCAGCCCTTGGTCATATGCCTTGTCATGCAGCGCAGACAAGCACATGCCGTTTTGCGGATTGAGGCGGTTTTGTTTGTCTTGGCTCCACGGCACGATGTGGCTGGCGATAACTAGCTTTTCATGTTGTAGGCCGCTGATGCAGCAGGTGGCGTTGTAGCTGGCCAAGATGGCTTTGCGAAAGCGGGCTTGGTTGACGCGTACTTCTACGGTGGCCATGCGGGTTTTGCCTTCGGCTATTTCCGGTATTTCGGGCAGCTCGTCGATCACGTCTACGTTGGCGGGCAGGCCGTGGTGGGTGGCTAGGGTTTCGTATTCTGCTGCGGCTTCTAGCGCTACCGCGTCCCAGTTGTTTTGCAGCTCTTGCCAAATGGCTTCGTCCAGTTTGGATGCGTTGCGCATGCCTGCGCGGCCGGTGGCGACGATTTGTGGGTCTAGGCTGGCGAGGTTAACCAGCTTGAGCGCTACCGAGCTGGGGGTGCGGCCTATCCACTGGGCTACTTGTTTGATTTTGGGCTGCCCGCGATGGAGCTGGCCAAAGGGGAGCTGGAAGTAGATGTGCAGCGCGGCTAGGGTTTGCTGGCGCGTCCAGTTGGGCGGTGCGGGGCTGGGCGCTGTGGGTGGGGTTGGCATGGCGGCTTTCCTGTTTGTAACAGTATGCCTTGAAAGCTTGCTTGCGCTATGCGCGCTGGTGTGCGTACAGGCTGCGCACGGGGCGGGGTGACTGCCTGAAGGTGTCTTCGGGTGCGCGGATGTCGCAGCCCGTGGCGTAGAACACCGTCCAGTCGCCGTAGTAGCAGTCTTGGTAGTGCACCATGTCGCCGTTGATCTCTAGCATGGGCATGTCTTGTGTGGGAAAGTACTTTTTCTCGTCGGCTGCGCTGTGGAAGCCCAGTTTGATGACGTTGGTGTAGGTGGTGTGCACAAAGCTTAAGGGGCCGATGAGCGGGCCGTTAAAGCCCCATTCGATCATTTGGTCGTCTGGGTCTTTGCGGCCATGGAAGAGGCCGAGGTAAAGGCCGGGCTCGTCGGGTTCTGTGCCGTACAGGGGCATGGGGCTGGGGGTGGATGAATGCATGGTGCACCTTGTTGGGTTGGGCGTTAAAGGTGCGCCATTGTTGGGTGATTTCTAGCTGTTGTGACCCAAGGCTTTGCCTGGGGTGACAGGATGGCGTAGCGTGGTCATAATCGTGCGGCGGGCCGCAGTTTTAGTGCTCAATAGGCCGGTAGCCCAATTGAATATTGCGGGAGCAGCTACTAAATGCATATTGTTTGTAATGTGCTGTCGTTCGTGGCATCCGCCTATTGATGGTAATGCAAATTCACCTTACAATGTGAGCATTACATAGTTGAAAGGTGAGTGCTATGACCACATTGACCGTAACTGAACGGGGGCAGGTAACGTTTAGGAAAGACGTGCTGCAGCATCTTGGCATCAAGCCGGGCGACAAGATTGAGCTAGATCTGTTGCCGGATGGCCGTGGCATGCTCAAGGCGGCGCGGCCTAGCCAAACCATCCAGGGCTTTGTGGGGCTGCTGGCTGGGCGGACAAAGAAGGTTGCCACCATTGACGAAATCAACGAAGCCACTGCCCAAGCGTGGGCGGGCACGCCGTGAAGGTTACGGCGGACACCAATGTATTGGTTCGCGCCGTAGTGGGTGACGACCCGGCGCAGGCAAAAATTGCCGCCAAGGTCTTGCTGGATGCCACGCTGATCGCTATTGCGCTGCCCAGCCTGTGCGAATTGGTTTGGGTGCTGCGCAAAGTCTATGGCTTTACGGCTGTGGACGCCGCTAGCGCTATACACGCGCTGCTGGCCGCAGCCAACGTAGAGATGAACCGGCCTGCGGTGGAGGCGGGCTTGCTGGTGCTGGAGGCGGGTGGGGATTTTGCCGATGGTGTGATTGCCTATGAGGGCCACTGGCTGGGCGGCGAAACCTTCGTGTCGTTTGATAAAAAAGCGGTTGCCTTGCTGAAGGCGCAGGGGCAGCAGGCGCGGCTTTTGTGACGGTTCAGACTCCATGAAAATCCCGCATGCTGCGCGGGATTTTCATGGAGCCGGAAATACTCGCAAGCTTGCCGTTATAGCTGTTTGGCGACGTGTTTATATGCAAAATAGGCCGCCAGCCCAATAGAATATAGTACAAGCAGCTATTTTAAATATAGCGACGGAGGCTGCCCATTGCAATGTAAATGTAGCGCACCGCAGTTATTTGCTGGGTGATGGGCGAATGGGCGTAGCCTGCGCAGAGGGCGGCGTGCTTTGCGGTGCAAACGACTTATAGCGCTCTGGGTGCAGCCGCTGAGCCTGGAGCAATGCGGCGAAGTAGGCGCTAAAGTCGCCGTTGTGTTTGGCTAGCAGCTGCTCGCGAAACTGGTGGATTTCGTCCACGATGGGGTCGGCGTACATGTCAATTTACCTCCATGAGTTCCAGGGGTGAGCAGAGTACAGGGCACGCTAGGCCATGCGCCTCGCACACCTGCCTGACTTTACCTGCCAACTGTGCGTTAGCAATATGCTTGAAGTTCCAGGTTAAAACAAAATCCATGCTTTCGCAGGCGGCTACTGCAATATGCAGGGCGTCGACGCGGGCTTTGAGTGGTAGCGCTGTGGCCTCTACCAGCGCGTTGGCTAAGTCCATGGCTTGGGGCGGGATTTCAAGCAGGGTTAGGCCGGTTAAAAGTGCCAGCCGCGCGGCTGCGGCATTGCTGTCACCCATGGCCGCCTCGGCGCGCACGGCATCGCTGTAGAAAAGTGTAAACCTGTCACGCTGGGCTTGCCACCACTCGCGCGTCACTTCCTGATGGGCGGCCATGATCAGATCGCGGCTTGGCCTGGCGGTGAGGTAGCTGATGACGGAGGTTTCAACGTAGACGCGGGGTTTCATGCCTTGATTCTAATAGCGACCAAGCCTGTTGTGCTAGAGCCGCATTTGCCGTGCCTAATAGGCCACTAGCCCAATAGAGTATAGCACAAGATGCTATTAAATATATAGTGCCAACTTACCCTAAGACAGCAGCCGCACCAACGCCTCCGGGTGAATTGGCAGCCCGGTCAGCCCCGCAAAACCCATCAGCACACCAAACGCGGTGGGTACCAAGGCGACCCAGAACAGAGGCCAGAGCTGGGTGAGCGCGGTAACGGCTAGCAGGGCGACGGCGATGGCCAGCAGCGCGTCAGACAGGTCAAACTGGTCGTCTTTGAAGTTCAGGGCGTCGTAGGTTTTCTGGTCCTGCAGGGCGGCCAGACGCATGTCTTCTTTTTTGCTGGCTTGGTCGGCGGCTAGCTGGCGGTATTTGGCTATGGCGGCGTCGTAAGCGGCGGTGTTTGTAGCGGTGGTGGCCGGGGTGGCTGCGGGGGCTTGGGTGGCGCGGGCTAGTTCTAGCTGGGTGGCGGTGGCCTCGGCGATTTCCTGGCGGATGTTGCGGGCCTGGTAGTAGCCCCAGTGGTCTAGCTTGTCGGCCTGGGCCTGCTGCATGGCCTGGACGATGTTGTCGTCTTTGACCTTGCAAATGGCCATGAAGGTGGCTAAGAGGGCGACGGTGATGGCGACGGCGGCGTTGAGGCGCTGGCTGCTTTTCTCGGTGGGGGCGGGGGTGGTGTCCATGGGGGTTTTGTAGGGTTTTATAGATGTATTGGGCTGCTAGCCCAATGGAATATAGCACGAGCAGCTATTAAAGTTGTAGTGCTTGAAAAGTGGGCCTAGTCTGTTACGATGAATCCATGCAACGCATAGTCACCCGTTCTCACCTGCACGATGCCGCTGGCCAGCAAGCGGCTGACCTGGCCTATTGGCTGGCGCAGCCAGTGCAGGCGCGCATTGACGCGGTGGAGGCTTTGCGCCAGCAGTACCACAGCCAAGACCAACTGGGCCAAGCCTATGCTGACACACGACTTCAAAGAGTTTGCCGAGTTACTCAACTCAAACCGGGTTGAGTATTTGGTGGTGGGTGGCTACGCGCTGGCCGCCTATGGGCACCCGCGCTATACGGGTGACCTGGACTTTTGGGTGGGCACGCAGCCCGCCAATGCAGACAAAGTGCTAGCCGCGTTGCAGCAGTTTGGCTTTGGCGGCATGGACATCAGCAAACAAGACCTGACCAAGCCCAATAGCGTGATTCAGCTAGGCTACCCGCCCCGCCGCATTGACCTGCTGACGAGCATTGACGGCGTGGACTTTGCGCAGTGCTACCAGCGTCGCTTGGTTATTGGTGTGGATGGTTTGGATTTAAGCTTTATTGCGCTGGAAGACTTTAAAACCAATAAGCGGGCAACGGGGCGGCATAAGGATTTGGCTGATTTGGAGGCGCTTGAGAAGCCAGATGGGCCACAAGCCCAATAGAACATAGCGTAAATGGCTATTGACCCAAGCTCGTAAATAAGACGTTTAACCCGAATTTGTCAAATATATTCGACAGATTGGCGGCTTCGTTACTCATAATTTAATAGCTGCTTGTGCTATACCCTATTGGGCTGACGGCCAATATCTTGCCTGAATAGTGGCTACAACCAGCACCTGTGGCAACAAGCCGCGTTGTCTCGGTACGGGGTTCCCGTTGCTACTCGCAACCTGCCGATTGTTAAAATGTGTTACTCCCTCACTTTGACCTTGGACCAAAAACATGTTGCATCGCCTGGCCACCCGAATTTTGACCATTAGCCTATTGGTGCTGCTGACCGCCTGCGCGGGCACGGTGAAGCGGGAGGCGGGGCAGATGAACAAGACGTACGCGACGGCGGGGATTTCGGCGGTGGCGGTGAAGCTGACGCCGGAGGCGCAGGCGCTGCTGAAAGACAACCCGCAGTTCAACGCCAACGATTTGCAAGGCTTTATTCAGCGGCGGCTGGAGGGCAACGGCTCGTTCAGCGCCACGGCTACCGAGCGGGTGGAGGTGGTGGTGACGAGCATTCGGATGCGTTCCATGGCGAGCGCGGTGATATTAGGCGTGCTGGCGGGCGCCGACCACGTGGAGGGCAAGGTGCGTGTGCTCAGCCCAGAGGGCAAGCGCCTGCACAGCTTTGACGTGAACGCGTCGTATGCGTTTGGCGGCTATGCGGGGGGCGACTCGACCCGCATGGGCTGGATGTATGACAAGTTCTCCGAGCTGGTGCTGTCTGAGCTGACGGGCACCACCGATGCGACGTCGGTAGACCGAAAAAACCGCGCCCAGCCCTTGCCTGCCAATGCGCCTGCGCCTGCGGCTGTGGCGCCAGCCGCCATAGCCCCTAAGGCCGCCGCAGCAGCACCCGTGGCGCGCACCAGCCCCGACCTGTTTAACATTGACGCGCTGCCCACCAAAAACGACAAGGCCAGAGAGATGTACCGCGACTGGCTGACCAGAAAGGCGCCACGCGCCTTTGTATTGGCCGGTGAAGAAGGCCGCGTGTCATTTGGCACCTGGGGCCTGGTTCCGCTCAACCCCGAAGACCCCAAGGACCCTACCGAGCGCGTGCTACAGCGCTGCCTGAAGGCGGGCCATAACAACTGCAAGCTGTACGCGGTGGATAACGAGATTGTGTGGAAGCCTTGATTTTGCGGAGCACGGCAGGGTGCATTTGATCTTGCAGTCAATCTCGCAAAAAATATTGCATAACTTGAAAAAAGTTGATATTTGACATAGAGTTACGCTCTATGACCATCTTGCAAAAATTCGCGCTGTATAACCATCCTGCGCAGATGGAGCCCTTGCTGCCCAGCGAGCAAAAACTGGGCGCACTGCTGGAGCAGGCGGGCGACTTGATTCGCGCTGCTGACAGGCTGACGGGTATGTGCCAGCCGGGCGCGCTGGCGGGGCTGCGCGGCCTGCTGCGGGCGATGAACTCGTATTACTCCAACCGCATTGAGGGGCAGCACACGCTGCCGCTGGAGATAGAGCAGGCGCTGCGCAACGACTATTCCAAGGATGCAGACCTGGCGCGGCGCCAAAGGCTGGCGCTGGCGCATATGGCAACGGAAGTACAGCTAGAGCAGCGCAGCACAGCCAGTGTCGGGGGCTGGACGGCCCAGCAGGTGTGGGATGCGCAGATGGTGCAGGATATTCACCAAGATTTGTTTGCAAGGCTGCCGGAGGGCGACAGGGTGCTGGAAGACGGCACGGTGTTGCTGCCAGGCGCGCTGCGCACGCAACAGGTCAGCGTGGGGGTGCATGCGGCTCCTGATGCTGCGCAACTGCCGCAGTTTTTGGAGCGCTGGGGCGGCTTTTACAGCCAAGTGCGCCGTGGTGAATTGCAGGTGCTGGCGATTGCCGCGTCACACCAGCGGCTGGCATGGGTGCACCCGTTCAGGGATGGCAACGGGCGGGTGGCGCGGCTGCACACGCACTTGGCGTTGGCGCAGGCGGGGTTGACCAATGGGCTGTGGTCGCCACTGCGGGGCTTTGCGCGCACGCATGAGGCGTATTACGCGCACTTGGCGGCGGCCGATGAGCCCCGGGCGGGTGACCTGGACGGGCGCGGCAACCTGAGCGAAGCGGCGTTGGTGCGGTGGATAGCCTATGTGCTGGCGCAGTGCACAGACCAGGTGGCATTTATGACGCAGATGCTAAACCTGGACGGCATGAAGGGCCGCATAGCCGCGTGCTTGGCGTTTGAAGAAAACGTGGGGCAGCACGGTGTGCGCGCCCAGGCGCTGCGTGCCCTGCACTACCTGTTTGCCACACAGGGCGAGCTGGAGCGCGCCGACTTTAAAGCCATGCTGGGCTTGGGTGACCGGCTGGCTACCGCGCAGGTGAGTGCGCTGCTGGCGCGCGGGTTGCTGCAAAGCGACACAGCCTACGGCAAGCTGCGCTTTGGGGTGCCGCAGCATGCCCTGCGGTTTTACTTTCCCAGGCTGTGGTCTGAGGCTGAGATGGTCGGTTAAATAGGCCGCAAGCCCAATAGAATATAGCACGAGAAGCTATTAAACATGTAGCACCTGCGGTTGGCAATGCCGCAGGCGTATGTTGTTTTACTTACTTGATGCCGGTGCAGTTGGCGTAGAACGTGACGGTAGCAGGCCAGTCAGAGAAGATGCCGATGATGCCTACTTGCTTGGCCAGCACGTCCAGCACGCGCATCATGTCGCCTTCGCGTTTGATGGCGCTGTCAAAGCTTTGGTAGTAAAAGCCGTTGTTGCCATCGGCCAGAATGCCTGAGCGCTCAAGCGTCCAGGTGATGATGTCCAGGCCGGCGGCTTTGGCATCTTTGGCGTATTGAGACGGCAGGATGGTGCCGTTGCCGTCGGCTGTCAGCAGCGCAAAGATAGGCGGCGCCACGATGCGGATGCCTTGGGCGCGGTAGGCGGCCAGCTGGGCGGCGCTTGGCAGCTCGGCTACGGTGTTGGCGCTGTCCAGGTAGACGGCTTGGCGGCCAAAGGCGGGCTCGTTTTGCACCCAGTACAAGATGTCGTTTTTGTCAAACGACTGGGCCCATACCTTTTGCGGCGGCACGCCGGCTTGCTTGAGCTCGTCGATCATCTTTTGCGCATAGGCCTGCTGGGTAAAGCCGTTGAAGGGCATGGCGACGGCGGCGCTCTTGAGCTCGGGGGTCATCTTCACCCCCAGTTTTTTAAACAGCTCAATGGCGTCTTTCAGGCTCATCAGTGTGCCGCTGCTGGGGCCTGAGTAAATGTCGGTGCGGAAGTTGGGCGTGCCGCCCAGGTACTCGGCTACGTTGCGGGCGCGGGGGTTAGACGCATCCATTTTGCCGCGCAGGGTTTTGAACTCGGCCAGCGTCAGTTCGCTGGTGCGGCATTCTGCCGTGGCGGGGCTTAGCAAGGTGCCGTTGCCATCTATCGTGGCAGGTACAAACGGCTTGATGCAGGTGCTGGCCAGTGGTGTGGCCAGGATGTTGGTGGTGGTGTGCAGGTCGTTTTGCGCATGGCGGCAAACCAACTCTTTGTCTTTGGTAAAGGTCACGTCGCATTCGACGATGCCTGCACCCATGGTGGCCGCTGCTTCGTATGACTGCTTGGTGTGCTCTGGAAACTGCAGCGCAGCGCCACGGTGACCGATGGAGAAGTCTGATTTTTTGAACTCATCACGACGGGCGGCGCAGGCCTGCAGCTGGGTTTTCAGCGGGCTGTCCGTCATGTCGTTGACCAGAAAGAATGGACGTGGCCCGAGCTGGATGCTGGTTTGACCAGGGCTTTTGCGGTGCTCGTCGTCATCGGCGTGGGCCATGGCGGGCAGCAGGCAGCTGATCGCGGTAAGAGCAAGCGGGAGAATGAATCTGCGCATGGAAACTCCTAAGAATTGCAAAAGGGTGGATGAGGTTTGCCGTGCTGGTGCCAAGGGCTGCACGGCAACGCGAGGCTAATGGGGCCTGGTGACGGATTGATGACGCCATGGTGGATAAGGCAAACGGCGTGCGTAGTTACCAGGCTTTACAAGATGCTGGGCGCCGTGTCACGGCACGGTCATGCGGGCTGCATACAAACACGGTGCATGCCTACCCCGCCCTGGGTTAGGCGGCCATTCAACGATAACTGGAGATTGCTACATGCCTACCTTCTTTTCTACCCGATCCGATCTTGCGCAGCGCAGCCGCCTGCGCCGCTGGGCCTGTGCGCTGCTGGTGCCGGTGTGTGCGCTGGCCATGCTGGGCACTGTGCAGGCCCGCGACGATGACGACGACGACACCTATACGATCGGCCTGTGGGGTGACCTGCCTTACTCGCCAGCGCAGGCTACGGTGGGTGTGCCTAACCTGATTGCCGACATGAACGCACAGCGCCTGAAGTTCTCGGTCCACGATGGCGACCTGAAGGCGGGTTCGGGCAGCCCTTGCAATGACGCGCTGTACACCCAGTCGCTGGCCTATTTCAACGCGTTGAACGCACCGGCCATGTTTACGCCCGGCGACAACGACTGGACCGACTGTGATCGCCCGGCCAATGGCGGCTTCAACTCGCGCGAGCGCCTGGACAAAGAGCGTGCGGTGTTCTTCTCTACGTCCTATTCCATGGGCCAGCGGCGCATGCTGCAAGAAGTGCAGCAGGGCAATTTGTGTCTGGGCGTGAACGGCTTGGTGCAATGTGTGGAGAACCGGCGCTGGACGGTGGGCCGCGTGACCTACGTGACGCTGAACATCCCCGGCTCGTGCAACAACCTGTGCGACACGGCGCCCGACGTAGCCGAGTACACCGCCCGCAACCTAGCCAACCTGCGCTGGCTGCAAGAGACCTTTGCCTACGCCAAACAGCGTGGCTCGGCAGCGGTGATGTTGATAGCCCAGGCCAACCCCGGTTGGGACTTGTCTGACCCGACCCGCGCGCCCCTGCGCAACCCGCAAACGCTGGTGCAGACCGACGGCCAGCCGGATGGTTTTGTGGAGTTCCTCACCGCCTTGCGTAGCGAGGTGATTGCCTTTCGCAAGCCCGTGGCCTATGTGCACGGCGACTCGCATTACTACCGGGTAGACAAACCCCTCCTGGATGCCAGCGGGCGGCGCGTAGAGAATTTCACCCGGGTGGAGACCTTCGGCAACAACGCTGCCAACGGTACCAATGATGTGAACTGGATCAAGGTGAAGGTAGACCCGCGCAGCCGCGAGGTGTTTGCGTACGAGGCGATGGTGGTGCCGGGCAACCGAGTGGCCGTGCCGGCACCATGAGGTGGTCGCAGCTAGCCTGCAAATGCCAGGATGACCCGGGTACCTCTGGGACGGGTGCAACTTATGGGCCGGCTGCACTCAGAGCCCGTTGGTCTTTAGCCAAGCCGCCAGCGGTGGCCCCCATTGCGCGCTACCGGCGCGCAGCAGGCTGTGGCCGTCGCTGCCCACGGGCGCGGTGTGCACCAAAGTGGCGGGCTTGGCACCAGCGGATATAGCGGCTTCGGTAAAAGCACTGTGCCATTGCAGCGGGGGTGTTGTGCCCCAGTACCTGTCATTGGGCGCGTACAGCCAAATGCTGGGCGCGCGGGTGCTGTGGCCATAGCCACGCATAAGCTGGGTGGTTTGCTCAGGCGCGCACATGCGGCCCGGGGCGTGCTGCGGGTCGCCACCTGCGCCACCGGAGAAGTTGATGCAGCCTTTGACGCCGGGTGGGTTAGCGGCGCACAGAGCCACTGTAGCCAAGCCGCCGACCGACTGCCCTTCGAGCACGATGTGATCGGCCTTGGCCCAGGGCTGCTGGCGCACCCAGTCTAGCGCGGCGCGCTGGGCCTGCATGGCGGCTTGCGCGGTGCGCGCGGGCTGGGGGTTGCGGATGCATTGCCCGCTGCGGCTGTAGCCTGCGCCTGAGCTTTCTACGTCAGCCCCGCCGGGGCCGCCCGGCGGCGCGCCGTAGCCGGGGCGGATGGGCGCCACCACGGCGTAGCCCCTGGCCAGCCAGTAGCGCACGTGGCCGTAGGACACGGGGTGCGCCAGCTGCGCGCGCGCTCTAGCATAGGCGGGGCGGCCGTGGGCGTACAGCAGTACGGGGAACGGGCCGCTGCCTGGGGGCTTAATCACCAAGGTGCGCATGGTACGGGCCGGGCTGGCGCTGCCTGGCGGGGTATCAGCCACAGGTAGCGCAATACTGACCCACTGGTCCACCGGACTGCGCAGGGCCTGTGCACGTACCGGTGCTGCGCTGGCTAGCGCTGCGCTGGCAAGGAGCGCAGTTGCTACGGCGGCCCGTAGCGCGGTGCGCAGGCGGGGTAGGCGGGTGGTTGGCATGGGATAACGCTCTATATTTAATAGCAGCTCGTGCTATGTTCTATTGGGCTGGTGGCCAATTGAGTCAATCAATATGCATCGCGAACGTCGCGGTCTTGGTGTCCACTGTGTTGTGCTGTGAGTACACCGCCTGCCCAGTTTCCCACACTCTGGGTGAGTTGGGGTGGCACGCACCGGTAAAGCGGTTGAGTCAGCGGGTTAGGGTAAACGATAATCAGGCTTGTTTTTTGGAGTTATTTCTATGCGCGCTTTGGTTCAGTTCAAATTTGGTTTGGTCTTTTTGGTGCTGGGCAGTGGTTCGGCGTTTGCCCAAGTGAGCGGGGCGGGCTCTACCTTTGCCAAAGACTTGGTGGGGGCATGGGCAGTGGCGCATGGCGCCAGCGTTGGCGGCGTGAGTTATGACGCGGCGGGCTCGGGTGCCGGGGTGTCGCGCGCGAAGGACCGCAGTGTTGATTTTGGCGTGACCGACGTGCCGCTCACTGCGGCTGCGCTGGGCCAGGCCTCGCTTAAACAGTTGCCACTGGCGGCCTCGGCCGTGGCGGTGTTTGTGAACCTGCCCGAGCTGGGCGGCAAACCCCTGCGCCTGAGTGGTTCGGTGCTGGGCGATATTTACCGGGGTGCGGTTTCTTCCTGGAACGACGCTGACATTGTGGCACTCAACCCCGGCATGGCATTACCCAAACTGGCCATCGTGCCGGTGTGGCGCAAGGACGGCTCGGGCCAGGCCTATGCGGTGGCCAGCTACATGGCGCGCTTTAACCGCCAATGGCGCCGTACCAATACCGTAGACGCGCGCTGGAGCGCTGTCGTAGGCCAGGGTGTAGAGGGTAATGAGATGGTGAAAACCGTGAGCAGTACACGCGGCGCTATCGGCTTTGCCGCGCTGGGCGCCGTAACGGGCGTGAAGGGCTTGGGCATAGCCGAGCTGCGCAACATTGACCAGGGCTTTGTAGCCCCTAGCACGCAGTCCATCAGCGACACGCTGGGCACGGCCGACTGGAACCTGGGCGAGCAAGGTAACAACGCCACAAGTTTGGACACCGCGCCGGGCGCAGGCACCTACCCGTTGACGACCATAGCCTATGCCTTGGTGCCCCTGACGCCAGTGGCAGGACGGCGTAATGCCGCAGCGTTTATTGCACTGGCCGTGAACAACGGCGATGTGCAAGCGCAGCAAACCAAGTTTGTGCCCCTACCCGCCAAAGTGAAAGCCGTGGTGTCGGCGGCAGGGCGCTAACGCTACTATTTAAGTAGCTGCTTGTGCCCTGCTCTATTGGGCTTTTGGCCTAAAAGACTGGTAAAAGAAGGATTTAACAGCTTTTGAGGTTCACCAAGGCCTGTGGCGCCGTTTTAGTGGGCCGCGTCTTTGGCCATGCGCTCGCTCTTCCAGTACACGTCGTCGCCCACGCTGCCATCCGTGCGGTGGCGGTTGAGCACGCGGGCCAGTACGAACATGAGGTCTGACAAACGGTTAAGGTATTGGCGTGGGTTGTCTTTCAGCGCTTCGGCATTGCCCAGCGCTACCACGCAGCGCTCGGCGCGGCGGGCGATGGTGCGGCACACGTGGGCCAGGCTGGCGGCGCGGGTGCCTGCGGGCAGGATGAACTCTTGCAGGCGCGGCAGGGTGGCGTTGTAGGTCTCCAGCGCGTTGTCGATTTGCAGCAGGGCCTCGGCCTTGAGCAGCTCGTAGCCGGGGATGCACAGCTCGCCGCCCAGGTTGAAGAGCTGGTGCTGAATGTCTACCAGCAGCTCGCGCACATCGGCCGGCATGTCTTCGCACAGCAGCACGCCAATGTTGCTGTTCAGCTCGTCTACATCGCCCATGGCGTGTACGCGCAGGCTGTCTTTGCTGACGCGGGTGTTGTCGCCCAGGCCGGTAGTGCCGTTGTCGCCGGTGCGGGTGGCTATTTGGGTAAGTCGGTTGCCCATGGTGTTCTTCCTTGCTCTGTGTGTTGGCTCTATTGTGGCAGTGTTGGGTTGACCTGTTTTGGTTTGTGGCTTGGCTTGTTATCTGCTCACGTGCAGAGGGTTGGGTTTGTACGCCCTGGCGCTTGGTGTGTACGGCTACGCGGCTGTCCCCCGTGTTGGCCTAGGAGTCTGGGCGGCAGAACGATTTAGCCGAGTCCAGTTCACTCCACAGGAGCT
>JAYUHM010000053.1:0-6489 GCA_043766985.1 Polaromonas sp. | reverse complement strand
GAGCTGCTGACGCTGGTGTGGCCCGGCTTGGTGGTGGAAGAGAACAACCTCACCGTGCAAATCTCGGCGCTGCGCAAGCTGTTAGGCGCCGATGCTATTGCCACGGTGGCGGGGCGGGGGTATCGGTTTGTCCAACCTGGACTTGAAATTCAAGAGACTGATGTGCCATCGGACTTCAGCCCGGCCTTGGTATTGCCCATCCCCGCTGCGCCAAACCCACTTGCATCGGCACCCTTTTCGCCAGCTCCGCAGCACAGCAAGCCATCTGCCACACCTGACGATGGCTTGGCTTTGCCAGAAAAACCGTCGATTGCCATCTTGCCATTTGTCAATATCAGTGGCGACGCAGAGCAGGCGTATTTCACTGATGGCCTGACCGAAGACATCACCACCGACCTGTCGCGCTTTCACAGCCTGTTTGTGATCGCGCGCAACTCGGCGTTCACCTACCAGGGCCGCGCGGTCGATGTGCGCCAGGTTTCCCGGGAGCTTGGCGTGCGCTATGTGCTGGAAGGCAGCGCCAGGCGATCGGGCGCGCGCGTGCGGGTGAACGCCCAGTTGATTGATGCCATCACGGGAAACCATATTTGGGCCGACAAATACGACCGCGTGATCGAGGATGTTTTTGACCTGCAAGAAGAGCTGACGCAAAGCATCGTCGCGGCCATTGCCACCCAGGTTCATGTGGCAGAGCAAAACATTGCGCGCCGTCTACGCCCGGGCAACCTGCGCGCGCAAGACATGGCGATGCGCGCCAACGCCAATAACGTGGAGGCGCATCGCCGCAACGACCGCACGCTGTGGAACCGGGCGCTGGACGAGGCCCGACAGGCATTGGCCTTGGACGGCAACAACCTGCTGGCGCATTTGGTGATTGCCGAAATACAGACAGAAAACGTGGGGGTACCCCAGTTTGCCGATGGCGATATGAGGGCAGACTGGAAAGAGGGCATCAGCTCTGCGGGCAAGGCCATGGACCTGGACCCCGCAGACAGCCGGGCCTACGGTTGGGCCGGCTTTCTGATGGCTGTGGCGGGGTTTTACGACGAGGGCCTGGCCTATGCGCGCCAGGGCTTGGCATTGAATCCCAATGACTGCATCACCTTGTCCAACCTGGCCGCAACGGAGGTGTGGTCTGGCGAATACCAAGAAGCGCTAGGCCACGTCGCTGCCGCCGAGCGGCTAAGCCCGCGGGACCCCAATCGATTCCATTTCAATGCCTGCCGGGCATCGGCGTGTTTTTTCCTGCAAGATTTTGCTGCGGGTATCGCGTACGCGACCGAATCCGTTCGGGAGGCTCCGCAGTCAGTCATGTCGCAAATGAGCCTGACGCTGGTCGCCGTGGGTGCTGGGCAAATTGAGCGGGCCAAAACAGCGTTTGAAACCATCCGCATGCTCAGCCCCGCCTACGCGCATCGCGCCTTAACCCAAGACGCCCCGCTGCGCAAGAGCGAAGATCGCCAGCGCTTCACCCTGGCCACCCGCATCGCCGCCGGACTGGAAGAGCCTGAACGAGCGGCCGAGCTGCATTCATCGCGCATAGCCTTGCGCCCTTGATAAACCTGCCCGTTGCAGAACGCCTCCCAGGTTGCAATCGATGGAAACGTCCAGGATGACGATGCGCCGGGGTTGCCAATCACCTTCGTAGGCTTTGTACGCCTCGCCCCGGGCAAGGTAGCGGGTGCCTGCCGCATCCAGCGCTGGCTTCACGCTCTTTACAAAGTCTTGGTAACGGGCCATATCCCGGATTTCCACATCAAAAGTGATATTTGCATTCATAGGGAGCTCCTTGGTTTTGGTTTGGATGGCAGCACGCGTACTGACTGTCCTTACTCAATGACCCGATCTGCGCGCTTCACGACTTCGGGCGGAATCGTCACGCCAAGTTCGCGTGCCACCTTGAGATTGACGACGAACTCTTGCCGGGACACTTGCTCGAAAGCTGTGTCTGCTGGCTTCGCCCCCTTGAGAATCTTGTCAACGACCACCGGCATCCTCTGGTACGTATCCGCAATGCTGGTGCCATAGGACATCAAGACGCTCGCATCGGATACGCCACCCCAAAACATGACAGGAATGCGGCGCGCCGTTGCAAGTTCGATGATGCGTGCCCGCGTAAGGATGGTGACGGGGACCTCCATGACCACCAGCGCATCCGCTTTTTCAGAAACTATCGAATCAAACGCCGCAGCCAAGTCTGGCGTCGGGCCGCGCAGCTTCAAGGTTTGAGGACGGATATTCATGGCCGCCGCTGCTGCAATGTTGTCGCGCTCAATGGGCGCAAAGCCGCTGGCGTCAGCGCCCGGGATATCCGCATCGCTGAGAAATGCGACGCGGGCAAGTTTGGGATACACCTCCCTGAGAATTGCCAACTGTCGCGTCGCCCGCAGCGGGTCATGGTTGGTGACGCCAGTGACGTTTCCGCCTGGACGTAAGAGCGTTGCAGCAGCGCCGATAGCGACTGGATCCGCGACCAGCTGCGCCACGATCGGCATCGTCGCGGTTGCCTTGCGTGCCGCAGCCGTGGGCGGGCCACCGTAGGCCGCGATGACATCGACGTTCATGGCAACCAGTTCGGCCGCAAAACCCGGAAGGCGATCCAGTTTTCCCTCGGCGAATCGAGCCTCAAAGACGATATCGGTGCCCTCAACATAGCCCAGCCGCGCAAGTTCCTTTTTCAGTAAATAAAACTCTGGGCCAGGCACCCGGTTAAAGAGCGCGCCGACACGATAGGTTTTTGCCGCTGGCGTCGCTTGCTGTGCGTGCGCGGTACTGAAAGTTAGCGCAGCGGCCAATGCGGCCAAAGTCAGCAGAGTGCGTCGTTTCGTGTTCATGGTGAGCCTTTCGTGAGGAGCCTGACAAATCAAATCGGGTACTGCCGTCGCATCTGATACCCCTTTTGTGCGAGACGGTACGGGTGTAATGGGTGGGTCATGAGAACTACCTGAACTCCGCAATGTCTGGCGCCGAACCCCACATGCAAAAGGACGATGGCTGAAACGGAAACTGCCGGGGTACAGCGTTGGGGTCGGTCACGCAGCGCACTCCACAAGAGAATTCGTAGACCATGCCCTCTGGCCCTTCAAAATACAGAAACATCGCCCCCGACGTGGGGTGACGGCCCGGCCCAAACACTACGCGCACGCCATGTTTTTGCATGAAGTACCAGGCACGCATCAGGTCGTCGATCGACTGCACTTGGTGGTTGATATGCTGCACACCTGCGTGCGCTGAGGGGAACAGGGCGATCTTGTGGTGCACCTCGTCAATTCGCAACAGTGCTGCTGCGCCGATACGGTCGCTGACCTTGGCACTGAGTACTGTTGTCCAAAACTGTTCGTCGCGTGCTGCATTGGTGGTGCGCAGGCCCACATGCGAAAAGCCGGTGTTGCCCGTGTCGCGCGCGGGAAAGAACCGCACCCCGCTGTGAAACGGTGCAACTACCAGCTCAATGGCGTTACCCGTAGGGTCTTTGAACGCCACAAAGGCCTGAACTCGGCGCTGCTCACAATCGTCGGCGCTACCCTCTTTCACCGCATACCTAAGCGCTTGCAACTGCGTTACTGCAGCTTGTAGCTCTGCGGGCGTGGACAGCTCAAACCCAGTGGTGTGATCCATAGGGTTGCCGTCAAAATAGACCAGCGTGTGCTCGCGCGCGTCACTGCGAAAGCACACCGATTGGCCATTCTTTGGGTTGCCAAAACGCACACTTTCTTGCAGGCCCAAGATGTCATGCGCATAGCAGCTGGCCCCCGCCAAATCACGGGTGCCAAGCCGCACGTAGCTGATGTCTTTGAGATGTATCACCGTGCAAATTCTCCAGTTGTAAAAAAAGGGAGTGCCAAATCAATCCAGCTTGAGTCCAGCTTGCGAAATAATGCGACTCCACGCCTGAGTCTCCCGCGCGATATAGTCGCCAAACTCATCTGGTTTTATGTCAAAACGGTTGTAGCCGAAGGCACGGTAACGCTCGCCCAACTCGGGCGTGGCCAGTGCCTCGCCAACATCAGTGGCAATTTTTTCGCGCAAAGCTTTGGGTGTGCCCTTGGGGGCAAACAGGCCAAACCAGCCGTTGGCCACAAAAGTCTTGGCGGTCACGGAACTGCCCATGCCCGGCGCACCCGTAAAGAACGGCGATGCCTGCGGTGCCGCCACCCCAATGAAACGCACCCGCCCTGACTTCTCCATCGACCCGGCACTGGCGATGCTGCCAAGTGCCCAATGCACCTCCCCGTTTGCCACTGCGGCGTACAACTGCGGAATTTCCTTGTAGGGCACATGGGTCATTTTGGTCTGCGTAGCAGACAGCAGACGCAACGCGCCTAAATGGCCCGGACTGCCCTGACCCCACGAGCCGTAGTTCACCTTATCTGGCGCGGCCAGTGCAGCCTGCACGATGTCGTCTATCGTTTTGAACGGGCTGTCTTTGGGCACCACGACAAAAAAATCGGTCTGCAGTGTGGGGCGAATGGGATCAAAGTCGCGCTGCGGGTCGTAGGGCAGGCGGCTGTACAGGTGGATGTTGGAGGTCAACATGGTGCTGTCCAGATGAATCAGTTCGTGCCCATCCGGCGCGGCGGTACGCGTTGCATTGAACGCCACCACGCCATTGCCTCCGGGCTTGTTTTCAACAATCACAGGTTGCCCCCAGCGGCGCGACAACTGCTCGGCAATCAGGCGCAGCGACACATCCGGACCACTGCCGGCCGATGCAGCGGTGGTGATTTTGACGGGCTTGGCGGGCCAGCTTTGGCCAAAGCCTGGTGTCGTCAGTGTGGCAACCAGTGCCGCGAGGGTTGCCAAAGTCAGTCGTTTCGTGTTCATGATGTGCCTTTCGTGATGAAGTAAACATTGCGCGGACTAAAAATCCAGCGGCAACACCGTTGCCACCTTGCTCGGATCGTTTCGCCAAATTTCCGGATCTGCGTCGACATACATTTCAACCAAAATGCCGTCAGGCATCTTTGACGTAAATCGACTGGCTCACGATGTGGTTGCGGGTGAAGGCAAATTCGATACCCTGGGCGCGCAAATGCGCGGCGTGATCATGAAGTTGCGCAAGCCCTTCACCGATCTTGAAGGCCACATGGGCTAGCCCCAAGCCTTCGGCTACAACACCTGTGCCTGTTGGAGCCTCACTGAGCCCCAAGTCGTGGTGGTTGTCGCCAAACGAAAAGAACACCATCTCAGCGCCTACAATTTTTCTTTCAGCCTCGCCCAGTCGGGCGACTTCGGTGATGCCGAGCAAAGACTCATAGAAGGGGACTGAGCGCGCCAGAGACGACACGTTGAGCACCACGTGGCCGATTTTTCTGTTGGTTGCGGCAGTCATGCTCAGTCCAGCTTGATGTTGGCTTCGGTGATCACGGTGCGCCAGCGGGTCTGCTCGGACTTCAGATAACTTCCCAATTCAGTGGGCGTACTACCCACAGTTGACGCACCGTTTTTGGCAAAGAATTCGCGAAACGCCTGGGACTGAACCGCCTTCACGCTGGCCGCGTTGAGCCGAGTCAACACGGGGGCAGGAAGCCCGGCGGGTGCCATCAGACCAAACCAGGCGCGCACAACGTACTCGGGGTAGTTGGACTCCGTAAAGGTGGGAACATCAGGCAGCAGCGACGAGCGTTGATTGCCAGATATAGCCAGGGCCCGCAATTTTCCAGACTTGACGTGATCCGTCATCGTGATCAGCGGGAAGAGTGTGGCATCAACATTGCCGGCCAGCAAATCTGTCTGCCAACCGGTTGCGCCGTAAGGAACGTGCGTGAGCGACGTGCCTGTAATTTTCTGAAGCCATTCGCCCGTCAGATGCTGGAACGAACCAACCCCTGTGCTGGCATAGGTGATCTTGCCTGGCTTGGACTTGGCAAGCGCGATGAACTCAGCCAGGTTTTTGACCTGCACGTTTGAATTGACATAGAGCACCCAAGGGTGTTCTCCCAGCAGGCTAATCGGCGCAAAGTCCTTTTCTATGTTGTACAGCGGGCGGTCATACAGCCGGGGGTTGGCAGCCATGTTGGAAGGCTGCACCAGGGCCAATGTATAACCATCGGCGGGCGCTTTGCTCAATGCCTCAATTGCCAACATTTGAGAAAATCCTGGCTTGTTGTCGACCACTACGGGCTGCCCCAACTCCAGCGAAAGTTGGGCAGCGAATTGCCTTGCTTCGACATCCGGCCCCGCTCCTGCGGGTACGCCGACAAGAATTTTGATGGGTTTGTCCGGGAACGTTTGCGCAATTGCAGGGCCAGCGGCACCGACTGCGACTACAGCGGCGGCAATGGCGATCATCGAGAGGGATATTCTGCGATCCATGGGAGGCTCCGGTGAGGTTGAGGATTCAGGAATTTCCTGACCGCTTTGCGTCCGCAAGGCGATGAACCCACTGTGCCCCGCGAGGAGGTGCCCCGTCCTTAAGAATTGCTAAAAAATCGCTAAACCTTGCTAAATGATCCGCCTGCGGCTTGATGGCGGACCAAGGAAGTGGGC
>JAYUHM010000052.1:0-2424 GCA_043766985.1 Polaromonas sp. | reverse complement strand
CACAAAAGCACCCAGCGTGTATTTGGCGGCGGCTTGGGCTTGGGCGGCAGTGGTCCACTGCAGCAAATGCTTACGGCTGATGCCCATGCGCCACAGGGCCCTTGCAATGGCGTCAAGCTGCAACCCCGCTTTATGAAATAGCTGCGTAAATTGCCACGCCGCCGCCCCAAACGAGCGCCACAGCACAGCCATGCCGACATGAAAGAAATGCCGCAGCACAATGCCGCGTCGGGTGGGCACCAAAGACGCCAACGCGCCCAGCAGCGGCCCCACCAAAAACACGGCAAGCACCATGGCAACCGCTCGACCCAAAGGCATGGCGCCAGTGAAAATCACCCACATCAGCAGAGCCAACGAGGCAGGTACCACCAGCGAGCGGCGTAGGTTGTCCAGCATCTTCCACAATCCCAATTTGTCTATACCGTAGCGTGTGCTGCGCACCATCAGCGGCAGCAATTGCCAGTCGCCCCGCGCCCAACGGTGGTGGCGCGAGTCGTCAACGCCTGCATGGTGCGGATGGTCTTCGACCAGCACCACGTCGCTCACATACCCGCAGCGGCTGATACTGCCTTCCAGCAAATCATGGCTGAGAATTGATTCGTCGGCCAAGCGACCATCTAGCACGGCGTGCAGCGCCTTGACATTCAGCAGCCCTTTGCCCGTAAACGAGCCCACGCCAAACAAGTCTTGGTACAAGTCCGATGTGCCGTTGCTGTAGGGGTCAATGCCGCACTGGCCTGCAAACAGCGCGTGAAAAGGCGAGCGCTCTTCAGGCTGCGGCAGCGGCGTGACCACCCGCGGCTGCAAAATGCCGTAGCCACCTGTCACGCGCCGGGTGTTGGCGTCTATATGCGGTGTGTTCAGCGGATGCGCGGCAATTGATACCAACTCGCGCAGAGCGGTGGGCGGCAGGCCTGTGTCGCTGTCGAGGGTCACGATGTATTGAATGCCGCTGGCAAGGCGCATGCCGTCGGCAAAGTAAAAAGGAATCTGCTCGTTCTGCTCATGCTTGGCCGGCGCTTCGCCTGCAGGCAATGCCTTTTTTTCGCTGGTGGCAATCAGCCGCACCAGCGCCTCAAGCTTGCCGCGTTTGCGCTCCCAGCCTATCCACTTGCCTTCAGTGCCGCACCATTGGCGGCCCCTGTGAATCACTAAAAAGCGCGGCTCGTCGGCCTTGCCCGAGGGGTAGGCGGTGTTAAGCGACTCTACCTGCACGATTGCTTCATCAAGCAACGCCCTGTCA
Source organism: Polaromonas sp. (assembly GCA_043766985.1). GTDB lineage: Bacteria > Pseudomonadota > Gammaproteobacteria > Burkholderiales > Burkholderiaceae_C > JAAFIP01. The sequence goes on along the minus strand of JAYUHM010000052.1, from coordinate 1,181 downwards.
GTCGGCATGCTGGCTTGGTCGGCATCGGCCCAGTCAGTCAACAGGGCGAACTGCGCGTTTTGCTCCAAGCTGGCCAGCCAATGCAAACGCAGTCGCGCGGCCAGTTCGCGTATGGACGCGTTTGAGTTCAGCATGCACGGCATGACGACCAGCACGCGGTGCTGCGCTGGTATGCCATTTGAAAAGTCCATTCGGGGCATGGGCGTGACGCGGGTTGACTCTGCAATCAAACGGTGAATCACCGCCGCCACAGCTTCAGACGCGGGCCAAGCCATCAAGGCGATGGCCACCCACTGCGCCCAGTGCCAATCAGCCAAGTCGTGTAGCGGCCTGCTGGTCAATGCCAGCAGTGCGATAGTGCCCAGCAGAAGCGTCAGCAAATAAAGACGCAATCGCCACGCAAGGCTCAAGTCTAGCTTGATACTTTTGCTTTTTGCAAGGTTGTTGGGCGTTAAGCCCTGCAGCAGTGCACCACGCCCCGGCCCAATGAGGTGGTACGCCGCTGTGTTTTCGCCGTTTTCAGCTGCCCGCGTTGTGCTGTGCTGTGCGCTGCTGACTACTGCGTTGGCCACAGCGAGTTCGGTTTGCCTGGTGTCGCGGGCAACTTTTTCCATTGCCTGCGTAATTTGCTGGCGCGTGCCTTCGCTGTCGAGGGCAAAGCTTGGCAATTGCCGCAGCACCTGCAGGGCGCTGCTAACCGGCTCAATCAACTCGCTCCAGTCGACCTGGCCTATCAAGCGCAAGCTGTTGATGATGTTGCTGATGGTGAGGTTGGTCGACACTTGCGCCGACTGGCTGCCAGCAATCAGCGCCAGGCCATTGACGCAATGCAGATTGATCCAGTACACCAGCATCGCGTTGGCATCGCTGGGCTGGTCGGGTATGCGCTGCCACAGCTGGGTTAGAAACCCGCGCTCCAGGCCTCTGGCGCGCATGCCAGCTAACAGTTCATTTAAATCGTTTTCAGACAGCGATCCTTGCGCGTCCCACACGGCATGAGCTGTTTCGCGCGCCGCCTTGCCTTCTGCAATGTGGTCAGCTACCCGGCGCAAATTTTCAAGCAGTACCACCCGCAGCGTGGTCGGCAGCGCCCACAGCTCGCCCAAGCTAAGCTGGTTAACCTCTTGGTAGGCGTGTAAAAAGGCGGTAAAAAGGGCGGGGTCCAGCACACTGTCGGTGTG
>JAYUHM010000051.1:0-17234 GCA_043766985.1 Polaromonas sp. | reverse complement strand
GAACTATGTGGTGGCCAAAATCACACGCCCTTTGCCGCCATGGATACCGCCTGCGCAACTTATGGGCGCTGGGTAACTGCCGGATTTAGGTTCAATGCCCGTGCCCTGCATAAGCGCAATGGTGGTGTTGGGCGCCGTGGGGCAAACCGCCGTGCCAAATTGCGTGCACGTCACAGTGGTACACGCCAGCCCAGCCGCCGCCGGGTCTTTAAACGTGGTACTGGCCGCAGGGAAAGAGCCAAAATTGGCAACGGTGACGGTATAGGCCGTTGTGCTACCTGCTGCCAGCGTGGTGGTGCCATTGGTTTTGGTAATCGCCAGGTTCACACTGCCCAGCACCTGTACGTCTTCTTGGGTGGAGCTAGTCGCAGCGTAGTTACTACCGGGCGCCAGCGTTGTTGTCCCCGCATATGCTGTACCTGGAGTAACTTGCGATGTGGCTACCGCGCGGAAGGGGTCAAGGTAGTTCACCGTGGCCGTGTTTTGGTAAGCCAGACTCAGCGTTGGCGTTATACCGCCACCATTGACGACCACTGTCACGGTAAAAGTTACCGTGGTGTTGGGGGGTAGAAAAAACGACGTAGTGGTTGTGTTGCTACCCGGCGTGCCAACGGCAAATGTTTGGGTACCCGTACCGACGGTGGTGCTTGCAGGCCCTTGGGCACCGCCTACGTAGGTTAAACCAATCGCGTTGTTGGGTGCAGTCGCGGGTGCATACTGAAACGGCGCTTGCAAGGTGTCACCCGGCGTAGCACCTATCGCAGTGCCGGGGCCTGTGTTGGCAATCGTAATAACGTATTGCGCAGTATTGCGGTCTGGAAACGCAAGCACTGGTGTAGTGGTCACTTTGTTGACCCGCAATTGCGGTAAGCAATTGGTGTCAACCGCCTGCGCTACAGGCGAAAACGGCACGGTAGTTGACAAACCACCTCCCGCACCAGCGCCGTAGGCGTTGCTGATGGTAGCTTGGCTGCCCTGAACCGGGAACACACGGCCAGAGGCTCCACCCGTTAGCGTTGGCGCGATACCGGTGATGTTGTTGGAAAGCACCACTGCGCCGCCACCGCCGCTCGCACCTGGGCCTTGGGTTTCGCCAGCTCGCAGGAAGGCGACGGGGACTCCGCCCGAGCCACTGTAGGCGGTATTGCCGCCTTGACCGCCCACGGCGCTGACAGTAAGCGCTGGCGCAGCGGTGCTTGTTAAAACCACGATTGAGCCTCCCGCCCCGCCACCGCCTGCTGCATCTCGTCCACCGGGTAGAGCGTTTTGACCATTAGCCAAAAGTGTGCCGGCGTTGGTGATGGTACCTGCGCGAATGAAAATAATGCCACCGCCGTTACCACCTGCGGCCTGCGGGACAAGGGGGCTGTCGCAGGCATTATTGCTATCGCCCGCGCCGCCGCCGCCCATCATGGTGTATGCAATAGTTGCAGGAAAAGTGCCTCCACCCAAGCCACCCATGGTGCGCGCGCCATCGCCACCGCAGCCAAAAAACCCGGCGGCTAACGTAACACAGCCCCCGGTGTTGGTAGCGCTGTAAAAAGCAAAAGTGTTGCCGCCTATACCGCCTTGTCCCACATTGGAGCCGCCGCCGCCGCCCGCGTTGTGTTGTGTACCACCGCCGCCTGCATTGCCGGGGGCGCCGCGTGATAAAAACCCGCCATTGGCATAGCCCACATTGCCAGCGCCGAGGTCTACATAGGAAAAAGGCGTTTCGTAGGTGCCTGAATTGGTAATAGCTTGGCGCCGGACCAAGCGCGGCGTACCCGCAATGCCTTCGCCCTTGGCTGCGCCGGAGTTGGCATACACACCTGCTGTGGTGGTAATGGTGTCGTAATTAGTGGAGCAAAATGGATTAACGGTGGTCTCAAAAGTTCGGGTGTTGACGTAGTCGGTCGCGGCAGCAATGAGTGGGTAGTTGGGCCATCCACCTGCACCTCGAAAACCCAGGTTGGACGCATCAACAATAGCGCCGTTCATATTCAAATTACCCGCCACATCAATCACCCATACGCCACCCGTTTCACCGTTCCAGGCGGTCGGCGACGTGGTGCCCGCAGGCATGGTGAGGGTGGAGAATTGCGGAACGCGGATAACCTGAAAGCGGCGGTTACCGTTCTCCGAAGCACCAGAGCCAGCAGAAGGCGCTGCGCGGGTATAGCTATTGGTCAAGCCTTGGTCTATCACCAAGGTGCCTGCAGTAAAACTAACCACCCGGCGAAATTCATACTTTCCGCTGGCGTTGACGGCGGTCACGCCACGCCCGGTAGCGCCATCGCCATAGGTAACGCCGTTACCGTTGTTGTACTGCGCATCTTGCATCTGGATAACCATCACCAAATCGCCAGGGTTTAGCGCCGTGGTGCCTGCAGGGCCGCTGTTTACCGGGTCGTTGGTGCCCGGCGTGGTGCGAATAGTACCCAAGGAGATGGAGCTGTTACCAGCCGCTACGCTGGCGTTGCCAGGCTAGTACGAGGGCGCTGAATAGGTAATGGCATCTTTGCCTGGCGCGGCACATGAGGCGGGTTGCGCCCATGCCGTGCCCACCGAAAGTAAAAATACGAGCACAGTTATTTGCTTTAATGTGCGAAATACTGTTAATTTTCACGTCATTTTCTGATTCTAGGGTACTTTAGTATCTTTATGCTGCTTGGCAGCTGTTTGCCCCGGACCGCCCAGTTTGCCTACTGCGGCGCGCATTTCCACAACGGTATGCCCAGCCTGTGGGAAGCTTTATTTCGCGCAGCCGGCGTATTTTGGCCAGTCAGATGGAGTTTTTAATGGCGCATTTGCTACAGATTTCACGCTTGTACGTATAGCGCCAGTAGTAACTTTGGGTAAGATACCCGGGTGGAACCTACCCCAGTTACCGTTAACAACCCGCCGCGCAACCCTACGTCCAGTCGGTCCACGCCGGTGAGTACAGGGCGCCATATTTTCCGAGAAGAGTCTCTGCTAGCCCTGCAACCGCGTCTGCAGGGCGAAGTGATTGTGGTGCCACGCATGGGCATGTGGTGGTGGAGCTTTTTGGCGCTGGTTATTTTAGCGGCGCTGGCCTGGTTTGTAACCCAGGGCAGTTACACCCGGCGCAGCACGGTGGCGGGGCATTTGGTGCCGCGGGCTGGCATGATCCGCGTGCAAACCCCGCAAGCCGGGGTCATCATCGAGCGCAAGGTGGCCGAAGGCCAAGTGGTGCGCAAAGGCGATGTGCTGTTTGTACTCAGCAGCGACCGCATGGGCAGCGGCGCACGCGAGATCCAGCAAGATGTCAGTCGTGAGATCGAGCAACGTCGCCTGTCCATGCAAAGCGAAATTGCGCGTAACCAAAAGGCCCAAAGCGACGACCTGATGCATGTCGAGCGCCGCATCAGCGGCTTGCAAAAAGATGCACAAACCATCGAACGGCAGGTTGAGCAACAGCGCAGGCGCGTAGCAGTTGCGCAGGATATTAAAAACCGCTACCAGGGCTTGGCCGACCAAGATTACATCGCCAAAGAGCAGCTTATTCAAAAAGACCTGGAGCTGTCGGAGCAGCAGTCGCGCCTGCAAGCGTTAGAGCGCGATGTGCAAGCCACCCAGCGCGAGCTGGCCACGGCAGCCCGCGACATTGACAGCACCAAAAGCCGCTACGCTAACTTAAATTCTGGCCTGCAGCGCACCATATCCTCGTCGCAGCAAGAGTTGACCGAGGTCGATGCGCGCAGACGGGTCGTGGTCACCGCACCAGAGGACGGGCGCGCCACCTTGGTGTCGGGTGACGTAGGGCAGGTGGCCGATGCCGCACGCCCTTTGCTCAACTTGGTGCCTATCCAAAACCAGCTGCAGGCGCGGCTGTTTGCGCCCAGCCGTACCATTGGCTTTGTGCGCCCTGGCGACAAGGTGTTGGTGCGCTACCAAGCCTATCCTTACCAAAAATTTGGCCTGCACGAGGGCAAAGTAGTTGCCGTGTCTACCGCTGCGTTGCCCAGCGCCGAACTGGCAGGCTTTACCTTGCCCGATATTCCCGCTGGCGAGCCGGTGTATGGCATCACGGTAGATTTGCAGTCGCAAAACGTCATGGCCTATGGACAACCCCAGGCACTTCAAGCTGGGCAGCGCCTGGATGCCGATATCTTGCAAGAGACCCGCAAACTGTATGAATGGATGCTGGAGCCCCTGTACAGCATCACTGGAAAGATGGAACGCTGATGGCTTGGACCGATGCCATCCGCATGCAATGGGGCGCCAAGCTGCCCGTAGTGCTGCAAACCGAAGGAGCCGAATGCGGCTTGGCTTGCTTGGCGATGGTGCTGGGTTGGCACGGCACGGTGACTGACCTGGCCACGTTGCGCCGTCGCCACGCCATCTCGCTCAAAGGCATGACGCTGGCTGGTTTGGCGCAGATTGCGCAAAAAGAATACCTGGGCGCGCGCGCGGTGCGGCTGGAGTTGAACCAGTTGGGCCAGCTCAAGCTGCCTGCCATTTTGCATTGGGAGTTAAACCATTTTGTGGTGCTCAAGTCGGTGGGTGCCATGCATGTGACGATCCACGACCCGGCCTTTGGCGAGCGCCGTCTGGGCATGGCCGAGGTGAGCGCCAAGTTCACCGGCGTGGCCATGGAGCTGTGGCCCGAGCCAGGTTTTGAGCCACGCAAAGAAACCACCCGCGTGTCTCTCTCGCAACTGATTGGCCGGGTGAAAGGCTTTTTGCCTGCGCTCAGCCAGGTGCTTATTTTTACGCTGGCGCTGGAGGTGTTTTCGCTGGGCAGCCCCTTGTTTATGCAATGGATCGTTGACCAAGTGGTGGTCTCGCGCGATGCGGAATTGCTCACCACCCTGGCCATCGGTTTTGGCCTGCTGCTGATTTTGCAGCAGGTGTTTGGCGTGGCGCGTGCGTGGGTGATGATGTCAATGAACACTGCCATCAGTATGCAGTGGCAGTCCAGCATCTTTAGCCATCTGTTGCGTTTGCCAGTGGCTTACTTTCAAAAACGCCACCTGGGCGATATTGTCTCGCGCACCAGCTCGGTGGGCGAGATTCAAAAAGTGCTTACCGCCACCTTCGTGGAGACCCTGTTTGATGGCGTGATGATGGTGCTGACCTTGATCATCATGTTTATCTATAGCCCTAACTTGGCATGGATTGCAATGCTGGCGGTGGCCCTGTATTTGCTGATTCGCGTTCTGTGGTACCGCCCGCTGTATCTCGCCACGCAAGAAAATATTGTGCGGGGAGCCATGGTGTCGTCGCATTATCTGGAGACCATTCGCGGTGTGCGGGCTATCAAATTGTTCTCACGCCAGCAAGAGCGCCAGGCAGCTTGGCAAACCCTGCTGGTGGCGCAGACTAATGCCGGGTTGGACATCCAAAAGTTAAATCTTTTTTACAAAGTTGTGCGCGCCACTTTTAGCGGGGGATTTTATATTTTGTTGCTGTGGATGGGCACACGCCAGATCATGGATGGCAGCTTGAGTGTGGGCATGTTCATGGCGTTTTTGGCTTACCGCAGCCAGTTTGACGCGCGCCTGTCTGAATTGATTGGCAAATACTTTGATTTCAAGATGCTGTCTCTGCATGCTGAGCGTCTGGCCGACGTAGTGCTGACCGCGCCCGAGCCCGCGCAGGCCATGTGGCTGGGCCAAGACGAAACATCGTTTAAAAATCGCCCCATCACTCTGGAGAACTTGCGGTTTCGCTACTCGGAGCAAGACCCGTGGGTGTTGCAAGGCATCAATTTGGAGATTGAAGCCGGGCAGTCGCTGGCCATCGTGGGGGGCTCTGGCTGCGGCAAATCGACCCTGGCGGCGCTGCTGCTTGGCGTGTACCACCCGCAAGAAGGCTCCATCCAGCTGGGCGGTGTGCCACTAGACCGATTGGGCTTGGAGCAATGGCGCAGCCTGGTGGGCACAGTGATGCAGGACGATACTTTGTTCGCCGGCTCGATTGCCGACAACATCTGCTTTTTTGACCCTCGGCCCGACATGGACTGGCTAGCACAATGCGCCCGCGCTGCCTGCATCCACGAAGACATTGAAAAAATGGCCATGGGCTACCAAACTCTGGTGGGCGATATGGGCACGGTGCTATCAGGCGGACAAAAGCAGCGCGTGCTGCTGGCGCGCGCATTGTACAAACGGCCACAGATTTTAATTTTGGACGAAGCTACCAGCCACTTGGACGTAAAGCTGGAGGCCAAGGTCAACGCCGCCATTGCGCAGCTGGATATGACGCGCATCGTTATCGCACACCGTCCGGAGACGATTTACGCAGCGCAGCGCGTGGTAGAAATTGAAGATGGCAAAGTGACTTTTGACGGCCAACCTGGTGTCTATTTGCAAGCCATCAGCACCATGCGACTGGACCACACGGCATGAGGTGCAAACGACAACTTTTGGCGGCCTGGCGCACTAGCGCGTACTTTGGCGCGGCACTGCTGGCAGGCTCGCAGGCCATGGCACAAACCCAGGTGCCCGCCAACTCGGTAGCAGCTTGCGCAGGCCTGCAAGCCGCCGATTTGATGCAGCTTACCTTGCCTATGGCGTTAGACCAAGCCTTGTGCGCCAACCCCAGCATGCGCCAGGCTATGGCGGCTATTGCCGAGCGGCAAGCGGGGGTAGATTTAGCCCAGAGCGACTATCGGCCACGGGTCAATGCAGGCGCCGCAGTCAATGCCAACCGCAGTGCGGGCAATGGCACAAGCTCGTCGGGGCAAAACATGGCTGGTTCGATTGGCCTGAGCTGGGTGCTGTTTGACTTTGGCCTGCGCGATGCCACCCTGGCGCAAAACCGCGCACAGCTCAGTGGTGCCATGGCAGGTCTGAGCAACACACAGCTCAATGCCGTGGGTGAAACCCTGCGCCTGTATGTCGATGCCCTGAGCGTATGGCTGCGCTTGGACAGCCTGCGCCAGGCCGAGCTGGTGGCCGAGCAAAGCCTGCGCGCTGCCAGCGCCAAATACGAGGTGCAAGTAGGCTCCCTGGCAGAAAAGCTGCAAGCGCAAACGGCCTTGGCGCAAAACACCCTGGAGCGTGTACGCGCCAACGGACAGTGGGAGACCGCGCGCGCAGCGCTAGCCGTGCATATGGGCTTTACCGTGACGCAAAAAATCGGTATGCCCTCTTTAGAAACCGCCGTACCCTTCGTAGAGGCGGCCACCAACATAGACGACATGCTCACCTATGTGCGTGAGCAGCACCCACGCTTGCGCGCACTACAAGCTGACGTGGAGGCCCAGCGCCTGCGCGGCACCGCACTGGTAGCCGAAGGCCGGGGCAATGTGAGCATGAATGCCAACGCGCAGCTCAACCGCCCTTTGGGCCAGGGCAGCGGTGGATTGGAGCGAAGCGCCAACGCCGCTGTGGTGGCTAGCATCCCCCTGTTTAATGGCTCGGAGCAGGACGCGCGATTGGCGCAAAACAATGCGCAAACCGACAGCAAACTATCGCAACTCGAAGCCGCTCGCAGAGAGCTGGAAACCGAGCTGCTGCGCCAGGCGCTGACAGTACAAACCGAGATAGAAACCCGACTGGCGGCCCGCGCGCTTGTGCAATCGGCCGAGCAAAACCACCAAGTAGCGTTAGGACGTTACCGGGGCGGCGTAGGTACGATTGTGGATTTGCTCAGTGCACAAGCGTCGCTGAGTGCTGCGCAACTGGCTTTGGATCAATCGTATTTGGCGCAGGCCAGCGCCCGGCTGCGCCTAGCCACCGTAGTAGGCCGAATCACTGCTACCCCTGCATTTAAGTGACGCTGTTAGGGTTAAGGTAAAAAAATGCCCTCACAATGGAGGGCATTTTGTTGGCTACACTGCGGTAGCCAGCTCAATCAAAATGGTCTAAACGGTGGGGGTGGGGGTGGTGTGCATCCGCCGCCGTTGCTGCTAGAGCTACCACTGCCTGTGTGGCAGCCAGCCGACGAAGCTTTTTGCGACGACGCAGCGCCGCCGTGTTTCTTGGTGCGCTTGGGATGACCACCGCCTCCAGAGACCAATTGCATTTCTTCCAAAGACAATATTTTCATAACATCCTCCTATATAAAGTTACGATAAAACTGTAGAACACTTTGGCTAGCCAAGATTTCCTAGATAGCCTAAGTACATTAAAATTAAATTTTTCACTTGTGTCAATTTGAAACAAGTAAAAATGTTTGAAACAGGTAAAAATTCACGTTTCCCCCCACATTGTAAGCTTTGCCGCACGGTCAACTAAAGGGCGATATCGCAGCTTTCGTAACTCAGTTTGACGGTAATTTGTCGGCGCACGGGCCGCAACTCCCACTGGCTGGTCAGTGCAGGATTGAGAAAATCGCGTAGCAAGGGCGGGCGTGCTTTGCTGAAATACAAGGCACTGTTATTGGAAATCTCGCCCATTGCGCACACGCCTACATCTTCCCAGTGGCTGCACACCTGGATCACGCAGGGTGCATGGGTGTAGCCCTGCGACAGTAGCGCCACGGCCCGATGGTAGCCGTTATTCAGCACCAAGCGGTCGCCGTAGCGCACTACATTAAGCACATTGGTGCTAAAACCCACACCGATAACTATGGCCGCCTGCGCGTGGCCACTGTGGTGGTAGCACTGTAGATCGGCTATCGGCAAGAGCTGCGCGCCCAAGTAGCGCAGATCGTGGCTGTCAGAGTGAAATACGTACTCACCCTTTGTCTCGCGTCCCAGCACACACTGGCCATGCGCCGGTGCCAGCGGCAGGCAAAGACGGGCTAGCGCAGCAGGCCGCATTTTGGGCTGGATGTGCTGTTTGAGCGCCTCAAGGGTCGAAACGGTCAGGTCAAGCTGCGAGCACACCAACTGCCACAAAGGCACCATACCAAATGCAATGGGCACAGCAGAGAAAGTGGCAGCGAAACTGTCGAGTTGGGTGAGTCGCTCGATATGCGGCAGCATGCTGCGCGGAATGGGCAGCACTTGGGGCTTATCGGCCACTGCGGCTTGCGTGCTTTGGAGTGCGTCATAGTGCTGGGCGGCTGAGCGCCACATATCGGCTATATCGCTTTCGTCGCGATCCCGTCCGCCTACCGCGCGCTGGCGGACAAACTGAATAAAGGCACCCAAACGGCTGGCACCCATCAGGTGCAATTCTGCGTCGAGTTTGTTGCTATTTACGCTGGGGGATTGAATGGCCGACACGTTTGCTACCTACAAAAAATGTAAGCGACTATTGTAGTGATCGTATCGGATACGCTGACAATGCTATTGCCCGGTCGCCGTCACATCGCAAGTGACCACAAATGTCACCGAAGAGAGCGCGTTGAAGGTGGGGATAACCAAGCCCGTGCCCTGTAGCAATGGGATGGTAATCGTTGCAGGGCAGGTCGCAGTGCCCGTAATGTTGCCTACAGGGCAGGTCACCGATGTGCAGCTCAGTCCGTTGACTGCGGGGTCTTTAATGATCGAGTTGGGTGCATTGGCGGGGCCTAAATTAGCCACCGTGACGGTGTAACTGGTGGTGCTACCGGCAAGCACAGCGCTGACGCCATTGGTCTTGGTTACCGTAAGCAAGGTAGAGGGCCCCACATTGGTCAGCACAGAAGCCGTGTTGTTGGCCGCGTTGGTGTCAGAGGTGCCCGTCGTGGGTGCTACCGTCAAGGTGTTGGTTACGGTGATGCCCACTGCCTGCGGATTGACCAGGGCCGTCACCGTGATATTGCATTGTGCCCCCGCTGGGGCATTGCCAAAGGTGCCGGTAATTTGGGTGGCACCACCCACCACGGCAGATGCCGTGGTACAGGTGCCCCCGCCTGTGGCAGCCGCAGTGACACTCAGCACCGGGGTTATCAAGGCGGGCAAAGTGTCTGTGAAGCTCACGGTACCTGTACCACCTAGCGTTGAGTTGCTAATAGTCAATACGTATTGCAGGGTTTGTCCGCCATAGGTGGAAATAGCGCTGGTAGTGGTAACCCCGCAAATACCCTGGCATTGCGATTTGACGGCTGAAAAATCAGTACCTACTTTAAATACAGCTGTCGCGGTGTTCAAACTATTACCCGCTGAGGTGACCAAAGCGCCCGCCGGGATGGTGTTGGTATAAGCAGTGACAGAGGCTGTTGCAGAGACATCAAATGAAATACTGCAACCCCCAGGCGGGATTTTTCCACCCGCCGCAAAGGTGACGCTGGTACTGCCGATACTGGTGGTCGGAGTACCCAGTGCAGATGAACATGTGCTGGTTAAAGCCGTTGGGCTGGCCACCACCATGCCGACCGGCAGTATGTCGGAAAACGCTGAAAACAGGTATATCGACGTGGTGTTGGTATTACCCAAAGTGAGCACCATGGTCGTGGTGCCTGGTGAGGCTGCGCTGTAGGGCTTACTAACACTCTTGGCGACCGTAGGCACTGCCGGTGATGGAAAGCAGTTACCCATATCGACGACTACATCGGTGTTGTTCAAAGGGGTTGCCGCTAGACCAGCAAGGGAAAACGTGGTGGTTGCGCCAATGTACACAACCTGTGTAGCCGGGTTGACGGCCACGCTACCAATCTGAAAGCTGTCGGCCCCAGTAATGACTGCGGATGGACTGGTTACTTTGGCAAACGAGACGCCAGCAGTGAGATTCAGAGGGTATCTGGTAGGTTGAGGCGTCGTATTAGTGATAAGAAAACAGGCATTGGCGCTGTCGCAATAGATGTCGCCGCTTCCGCCAAGTTGGGGGGTGCCCGCAGTCGTCAAGGTTACCGTCGTCCAAGGGACAGTCAGTACGCCGGTTGCAGGGTTGACTTGCGAAATATAGGCCACTGAATTGGTCGAACCAGTAATGGGCGATGTGGCTAGAAGAAACAGATTGCCTGCAAGATCGGTAGTGGCACCAAGAATGTTGGTGGTAGCGCTGACGTTGGGCGGCACGGTAACGGCCGCTATGACGCTGGCCTCGGTGAAAGGCGAAGTGTTGGTATTGATCGAGCGCAATTCACGCGTAGTGCGGTTCACGTAATACAACAAGCCGGTAACCGAACTGCCTGCGAGAGCGTTAAAACCGGCTACGGGCGCTGCACCGCCGTTCAAATTGCCCAAATTCACCCACTGGTTGGTCGTGGTATTAAAGTAGCGCAAGGAGGCCACAGTACCGGCGGCAGTACCGTCGTTGTCAACAATGCCATACAGCGCGCCACAGGCTGATTGCGCCGAAGCAACACCAGAAGTGAGTACCAGCCCTGTAATGGCTAGTGCTAAACAGGTAAAGAACCGCTTGGTATGTGAAAATATATTAGCAAACATAAAGTAATTGTAATATCTTTGCGCTAAGTCTATTCAGAAACTTACTCAACATGGTTTCCAAGCGGCCCATAAGCAACTTGTGGGCATCCGCATACCAAGATTTGGCAGGAGGTGCGTTGGCTGTTTTGCCTGCTACCCAGTGGCGTGTGGGGCCGACGGCAGCAAGGGTCGCATTCGCCGCGTCGTGCCTTGTATGGCTTGAATGGCAACTCTTGGGCGGTGGATTTTTCAGGGGTGACTAGTTAAGAGTCATATCATATGAATACTTTATTACTAATTTGTGAGCTCTAACATCGACAAATGATTTCCGCTGGCTGACCAAGCAAGCCCAGTCACGGTTTCGCCATTAAAACTGGCGTGAATAGGACGCTGGGGCACGTCAGTAAATTTGATTTTGGATGTGCTCACGCCCGCGCCGCTGGCGGGTAAGCCGGGTGCTGGGGTTTGGCCGTCAAAAGTGATGGCGTCGCGCTGCGCGTCAAAGTAGCCGCGCGGGCGGCTGAAGTTCACCACGGCGCCGTTGCCAGCTACGGCGTCTTTGTCGGCATCGGCCATGCGCTCGGCGCGCAGGTGCACCAAGGCGCTGCTACGGGCAAACGGGCTGCGGTACATGTGGGTGGTGGCGTAGCCGGGTGCGGTGATGACAAACTCATAGCTGGCGCCCGGCTGGGCATTGAACGGGCCCCATACGCCGCTGGGGCCTACGGTTTTCCGGTAGTAGGGCTGTTCCAGGCGTTTGCCGGTGTTGGCATCCGTGGCATATATCTCCAGCAGAGCGCCGGGGATGGGCAGGTTATTGACAAAATTACCGCTGGCGGCGTCGTCAGACTTGACGCCCAGGCCGGTAATTTGGCCATTCAGGGTGATGCGGCTTTCGGGTGCGATGTCCAAGGTGCGCGGGGCAAGGCCTGTAATAAAGCGGTAGCCCGCCTCAAACGCAGCGGGGCTGAAGGATGTTTCGCGGTGGTCAATGCGGGGGATGACGATATTAGTCGACCCCTTAAGCTCGGGCCCGGCGAAGGTAACGAAGGTGGGCGTGCCTTTTTGGCCAATCCACAGGCCATCGGGTTGTGCGAACTTGTCGTTGGTGTCGCTGCGCACCGTCGCCCATTTCACCGGGCCGGTTACCTCATCGCCTGCGCTATTTTTTGGCGCGTTAAGGGCGGTCAAAAATGGCCCGGTGCCAGAAAACTCATTACCTTCGCGAAAACCCTTGATGGCCCACACGCCATGGTTGGGGGTACCGCCCAAGATGGCGTGGCTGACCAGCTTGTCGCCACCGCCGTTTTGAATGTAGTTGCGCACCGCATTGCCGCCGCGGGAGTTGGCCACCAGTACCACTTGTGGCGCGCCGGTGGCCTTCAGCACCTTGACTACTTCGCTTTGCAGGTAGGCCATGTGCTCGGCGGTAGAGGTGCGGCCCGCCTGGGGTTTGCTGTCGTCGTCACGCGCCAATGGGTAGGGCAGGTTAATCGCGTGCAGGTGATCGCGCGGCCAGTCATTGCTTTCAAAGCGCCACAGGGTGGTTTGCCACAGCGCCGCACTGTCACCGTTGCCGTGGACGAAAACAATGGGCGGCGTGGCCGAACTGGCCGCGGCGGAGGGCGGTGATGAGGTGAAGGGTGCGCTGCTGCATGCGGCCAGCCAGGCGGCAAGACACAGGCTAAACAAACGGCGACGGAAGATCATGGGCGGCCTTTTTATAGTAGAAATAGCCGCTTAGCCCAATAGAGCATAGCACAAGCAGCTACTAAATACGTAGCGTAACTTAGTCTTTCCAGCGCGTCTATCGCAGCATACCCCTAGCCGCCAGGCAGCAGCTTAAGCAAATACGCCAGCCGTATCCTGCATTCGCGCGCTGACCTCGCCCAGGTGATGCAGGCTGTCGCCAAAGGTCATTTCCAGCTGGGTGAGCTTTTTAAAGTAATGGCTGACGATGTATTCGTCCGTCACTCCTATGCCGCCGTGCAGCTGCACCGCCTGCTGCCCCACATAGCGCATGCTCTGGCCTAGCTGGTATTTGGCTTGCGCCATGGCGCGGCGGCGCTGGGGGGCTGGGTCGTTTAATTTAAGCGCTGCAAAGTAGCTCATGCTACGGGCCAGCTCTAGCTGCATTTTCATGTCGGCCACGCGGTGGCGCAGTGCCTGAAAGCTGCTGATGACAGCACCGAACTGTTTGCGGGTGTTCATATAGTCCACGGTGATAGCCATGGTTTTGTCCATCACGCCCACGGCCTCGGCGCAGGCGCTGGCAATGCCGATGTCTACGGCGTGCTCCAGCGCAGCCAGGCCATCGGTGGTGACAAGTGTGGCCCCTGCGTTGGCCAGCACCAGGTCGGCGGCGCGGCTGCTGTCTTGCGTGCCATAGCCGCGGGTGGTCACACCGCTGGCACTGCGCTCTACCAGGAACAGCGCCATGGTTCCGTCCAGCATGGCGGGCACGATAAAAGCGTCGGCCTGGTCGCCTACAGGTACTACATTTTTAGTAGCATTGAGCGTATATTTGTCTTGGGCTTTGGTGGCTTTTGCTTCGCAAGCGGCTAACTGGTAACGGGCTTTGCGCTCTTGGTAGGCCAAGCTGATGATGGCTTCGCCAGAGGCGATTTTGGGCAACCAGGCCTTCGCCTCGGCACTGCCGTAGCCTGCAATGACAGCACCCGCTATCAGCGACTGCGCCAATGGCTCCAGCACAATGCCGCGCCCCAGCTCTTCCATCACCACCAAGCCTTCTACGGGCCCCATGCCCATACCGCCGTTGGCCTCAGGCACGTACAAGCCCGTTAGGCCCAGCTCTGCCAGCTCGTTGAAAGCAGCGCGGTCAAAGCCACCAGCTTTTTCAATGCTGCGGCGCCGGTCAAAGGTGTAGCCTTTATCAACGTACTTGCGCACGGCGTCGCGCAGTTGCTCTTGGTCGTCAGAAAAATCGAAATCCATGGTGTGTGTCCTTAGCCCGTTGAATCATTACCCGAGTACTACTTGCGAGACGATATTGCGCTGCACTTCGTTGCTGCCACCATAAATGGTGGTCTTGCGCATGTTGAAATAGGTGGACGCCAAGGGCGCGCAGTACAGCCCCGCGCCGGGGTAGTCGCCCTGCCAGCCCGCCTCCATCGCCTCGTGGATGAGGGGCAGGGCATAGGGGCCAGCGGCCAGCATCATCAGCTCGGTGTAGCGTTGTTGAATCTCGCTACCGCGAATTTTCAGCAGCCCCGCCACGTCAAGTGCTTGCTTGCCAGATTTTTCTGCCGACAGCACGCGCAGCACCATCATCTCCAGCGCCACCACGTCTACTTCCAGCTTGGCAATCTCGTCCCTGAAGCGCAATGCCGTTGCGCCGCCCGTGGCGTCGTACAAGCCTTCCGCTTTGGCAATGCGTTTGAGGCGTTCCAGCTCGCGTTTGGCGCGGTTCACGTCGGCAATATTGGTGCGCTCATGGCTGAGCAGGTGCTTGGCGTAGGTCCAGCCTTTGTTTTCTTCGCCGACCAAGTTTTCTGCGGGCACCTCAACGTTGTCAAACCATACCTCGTTGACTTCGGCCTCACCGTCCAGCAGCACGATGGGGCGCACGCTGACGCCTTTGCTTTTCATGTCGATCAGCAGAAATGAAATCCCGGTTTGCGGCTTGCCTTCGCTACTGGTGCGTACCAGGCAAAAAATCCACTCGCCGTACTGACCCAGTGTGGTCCAGGTCTTTTGCCCGTTGACGATGTATTTGTCGCCGACGCGCTCGGCCTTGCATTTGAGCGAGGCCAAATCCGAGCCTGAGCCGGGTTCGCTGTAGCCCTGGCTCCACCACACCTCGCCACTGGCAATGCCGGGCAGGTGGCGTTTTTGCTGCTCGGGGGAGCCAAAGGTCATGATGACCGGGGCCACCATCACCGGGCCAAAAGGGATGACGCGCGGCGCACCGGCCAAGGCGCATTCTTCTTCAAACAAATGTTTTTGCACGGCGTTCCAGCCTGGGCCGCCAAACTCAGCGGGCCAGGCGTGGCCTAGCCAGCCTTTTTTACCCAAAATTTTGGCCCAGCTTTGCATGTCGTCGCGCGACAGGCGCAGGGCGCTGTGCACCTTTTGCGAAATGTGGCTGGGCAGGTTGCCTTTGACCCAGGCGCGCACGTCTTGGCGAAACTTCTCTTCTTCGGGCGTAAATGCTAAATCCATGCTGATCTCCGTAACTTGACGTCGTTAACCCTCGTTTTTAGCACGATTGTGCTTTTCTGGCTGTCTGTGGTGGGACAAAACGGGTGAATTTTTGTCACCTGGTGATTGTGCGGGCTAAAGTGGCGCCAAAAGTGCTGCCTGAAACTGCTACCTAAAGCGTTGCCGCTTCTGGCAGCGCAATGCCCAGTTGGTCGCTAATCGTTTGTACCTGCGCACGCAGTTGGGCATTGTCGGCTTTCACCAGTGCCAGTGCGTTTTCAAGGGCTGTTACGCGCCCTAGCAGGCCCTCCGCCTCTGCCGCAGTGGGTGCATTGCTGACCAGTGCCTGCACGTCTACCTCGCCGCACAGCAGATGTACCCAGCGCTGCTCGCGGGCGCCCGGGGCGCGGGGCAGTTTAAGCACCATGGGCGCGCCATTGTCGTCGCCGCGGGTTTGCAGCTCCTGCAGCACGGCGTCTACCGCGGCCGCATCGGCAAACTTGTACCAGCGCTCGCCGCCGGTGCGCAGCTCAGCCGGGGTTTGCGGGCCGCGCAGCATCAATAGGCCCAGCAGCACCGCCTGGGGTTCGCTCACCTCGGCCACGCGCATAAAGTTGTGCTCGTAGCGCGGCACGCGGCTGGAGCTGCCTTCAAACACCAGGCTGCGGCTTTTTAGCGCCTCCAGTGCGGTGCGCGCATCGTCGTCGCTGATCTCCATCACCGGGTCGCGGCTGGTTTTTTGGTTGCAGCCCAGCACCAAGGCGTTCAGCGACAGCGGGTAGCTGTCTGGCACGGTGCGGGCTTTTTCCATCAAGGTGGCCAGTACGCGGGCTTCGATGGGGGTGAGTTGTCGGAAGGTCATAGCAAGTTGGGATAATGCGCGTTAAATGAAAAACCTAGTCATTCTAATTTCAGGCGACGGCTCCAACATGGCGGCCATCGTTAAATCCGCAGTTCTTGGGCAGTGGGCTGCGCGCCATGGTGCGCAGGTGGCAGCGGTGATCAGCAACCGGCCAGATGCCGGGGGGTTGGCGTTGGCGCAGGCGCAGGGCATCGCCACTGCCGCGCTGGACCACACCACCTATGCCAGCCGCGAGGCGTTTGACGCTGCGCTGGTGGAGCTGATTGACGGCTACAACCCGGCCTTGGTGCTGTTGGCGGGCTTTATGCGCATTTTGACGCCGCAGTTTGTGCAGCACTATGCGGGCCGTTTGATCAACATCCACCCCTCGCTGTTGCCAGCATTTCCCGGCCTGCAAACCCACCAGCGCGCGATTGACGCGGGCTGCCAGGTGGCCGGTGCCACCGTGCACCGCGTAACCCCGCAGCTTGACCATGGGCCTATCTTGGCGCAGGCGGTGGTGCCTGTCTTGCCGGGCGACACGGCCGACACCTTGGCTGCGCGGGTGTTGACGCAGGAGCATTTGATTTATCCGCGTGTGGTGCTGTCTTTGCTTGGCTAGCGCTTATCTTCGACTGGGTTGGACTCAGGGTGGGACATCCCGCTGCAAAAATACTCCGAAATCACGCGCGAAATTGGGTTGTGATTTAGCTACCATGTGCACCGCGCGCCTTTCTGCGTATTTTTCATCGGGACGCTCCCACCCTGTCACATTTGCTTGGCGTTGTGGAACAGCCCGCGCGCCGGGGAGGCTAGGAATGTGCGGACAACCCCTATTTATCAACGAAATAGGCCATCAACCCAACAGAACATAGCACAAGCAGCTACATCTTTGATAGTACTCCTCAGCCGCCAAAGGACAAAAACCCGTCGCCAAACCGTACGGCCGCTGCGCACAAAGGCACGCTACACAAGCCAGCAAGCGGTGGTTGAACGTGTTTGTGATGAAAAATCGCAAGAAGGCGCGCGGTGCATACGCCAGCC
>JAYUHM010000050.1:0-2435 GCA_043766985.1 Polaromonas sp. | reverse complement strand
TTTTTGACCGATTTCAGCTCGCCCAGCGCCTTGGTCATGGCCACCACGTGCAGCAGCGTCACGCCGGGTTTGAGCTTGGCGTTGAGCATCACCGCGCTATCAACATAGCCGATGGGGCGGCGGGCGGCGCGTTTGAGCACCTGCATCATGCGGGAAAAGTGCAGCAGGATGCCGAACACCAGCATGCTCACGACCACGGCGATTCCCTTCCAGCCATACGATTGCCAAGCCAGCGCAGCGGCCGCGATGATGGCCAGCGGAATGAGAATTTTCTGAAGGTTCATCGCGTTATTTTGACTTCGCCGTGTAATCCACCTGCGGCAAGTCTTTGAAATGCGCATCGCAGGTCACGAGTTCTGCATCGTGTTCAAGCGCTGTGGCGTAGATCAGCGCGTCCATTGCGTGGAGTTTGTAGGCCCTGCTAATTTCTGCTGCTTGCAGGGCAATGGTGACCGTCGGTTCAACCACACGGGCAGTCAGCAATGTCGCAATCACTTGATCCGCAGCTTGGGGATCCATGGTGCGCGATAGCCATTTGCTGACCTCGTACAGCACCATGGTTGACACCAGCAATTGCCCAGGAGGCGGCAACAGGGGTTTAAAAACAAGCCCTGTGGGTGTGCCCAACAGGACCTCAGCCCAAACACAGCTATCAATTAACTTCATGCCTTGGCTTGCATGGCTTTAGTGAATTGGCGTAAGTTTTTGGCAAGCGCCGCTTTTTGGGCGTCGTCCAGAACTGGAAGGCTGTCCTCACGGCGAGTGCTGCGGTCGCGAACGAATTCTCCGGCACCTTTGGCCATGCCAAACAAATCCTCCATTTTGCGAACCGGAACCAGCCGCAAGCTTTTACCCACCCGCAAAAAAGTCAGCTGTTGACCCGGCTTGAAGTGCATGGCTTCGCGGATGTCTTTGGGAATGGAGATTTGGTATTTGCTGGAGAGGGTCACCGTTGACATTTTTACGTTCCTTCTATCGATTCGCTCATTGTAAGACGAAAGCTGAGCATCAATTCAATTAACCCATTCGCCCAGTGCGCAGCGCGACGGTCCAATCCAGCCGCTGACGCGCCTCAGCCAGCTTGTCCATGCTTTCAAAATCGTACATGACGCAGCGCAGCTCAATGCGCCAGCCGCCCGATGTTTGCTCGGCGATGGCGTATCTGGAGTGCGGGCTGCCGGTTTCAATGTGGTGTTTGCAGGGGTGCACATCGTCGTAGGCGGGCAGGCCCACGCTGCCGGGATTGACAATGCTGATCAGGTGGCCATCGCTTGGACTGGCAATGCTGACCACGCGGAGGATGTGGGTGTGGCCGCAAACAACCAAGCTGGCCGCCGTGTGCAGGCCGGTGCCCAAGCGCTCAAGCACCTCGGCCTGTGTGGCGGCGCGCACGCCGGGCGAGCCGTGCTGACCGCAGTCGTTGGTGACCGTTTCCAGCCAGTAATGCAAATCACTGTGCGGCGTGCCGTGGCAGACAAAAACATCATCGGCAAGCCAAACTGTGCGCGGCGCGCTCGCCAGCCAGGCGCGGTGCGCACTTGAGATTTCGCTGGCGGTGCAGGCATCGCTCAGGCTTAGTTTCTCGGGCAGAAAAGTGAGTAATTGCCGCTCGTGATTGCCAGCAATCATGCGGATTTGCCGCTTCATCAAAAGGTCAGCCGTGTGGGCAGATTCAAGCGGGCCGCCCAGGGTGTCGCCGACATTGATGATGCAGTCCACGCCAGATGCATCAACCTCTGCCAGTACGGCAGTAAGAGCAGGCAGGTTGCCGTGGATGTCTGAAATGATGGCAATTTTCATGATTTGGCGCTGTTTTGGGCTGTTTTTTTGCGTTTTCGGATGTTTTAAGGCCCGTTTTTAGGCGTGTTTTAGGCCTCCAGCCCGATAAATACGGGCGTAGAACGCTATTAATAATATAGCAACCTGCATCTTTACTGCAAGCTGCGCACCACCTGCATTGCCTGCTCAATGCGTTCCACCGCGTGGATTGTCATGCCTTCAATCGCCTTTTTGGGTGCATTGGCCTTGGGCACCACAGCCACGCTGAAGCCGAGTTTCGCAGCCTCCTTAAGCCGCTCTTGGCCGCGCGGCGCGGGGCGCACTTCACCCGCCAGGCCCACTTCGCCAAACGCGATAAAGCCCTTGGGCAGGGGCTTGCCGCGCAGGGACGAAGTAATGGCCAGCATCACCGCCAAATCGGCGGCCGGCTCGCTGATGCGCACGCCGCCCACGGCGTTCACAAACACATCCTGGTCCATGCAGGCGACACCGGCGTGGCGGTGCAGCACCGCCAGCAGCATGGCCAGGCGGTCTTTGTCCAGGCCCACACTCAAGCGTCGTGGCGACGGCCCGCCGCTGTCCACCAGCGCCTGGATTTCCACCAGCATCGGGCGCGTTCCTTCCAGCGTGACCATGACGCAACTGCCGGGCACCGG
>JAYUHM010000049.1:0-17341 GCA_043766985.1 Polaromonas sp. | reverse complement strand
GCAGTAATTGCATTTCGGTTTTTTGTCTTGTACGGGAGCTGGCAGGCGGCGTACTCAGCTGCGCGGCTGTCCCCCGTGTTGGCCACGGGCCAACGACTCCTCCTTTATGCCGCTACGCTGAGTACACCGCCGACCAGCTCTTGGAGACGTGGTGGGCGTACACAAACCCCGGTTAATCGCAGGCTCACTTCATCAAACTAGGCAACCACAGGCTAAGCTGCGGAAACGCAATCAACAGCCCGAGTACAAAAACCATCACCAATACAAACGGCCAGCAGCCGCGAAAAATGGCGCCTAAGCCTACACCGGGCAGCAGGGCATTGAGCACAAACATGTTCATGCCCACGGGCGGCGAGATCAGGCCAATCTGCACAATCATCACGATCAGCACGCCAAACCATACCGGGTCAAACCCCAGCGAGGTAACGATAGGAAAGAACAAGGGAATGGTCAGCAGCACCATGGTGAGTTCTTCCATCAGCGTGCCCAGCACCACGTAAACAAACATGATGGCCACGATGATCATCACCGGGGACAGGCCCAGGCCGGTAATCCAGTTCTTCAGATCACCGGGCATACTGGTGAAGTTAACAAAGTTGGCAAAAATGGTGGCGGCAATCAGCAGGGTAAACAGCATGGCTGTGGTGCGGGCAGATTCAACCAACACGTCGTACAAAACACGCCAGGTCAGTCGGCGCCGGGCCAATGCAAACAGGAAGGCGCCTGCTGCACCAAAGCCCGCGCCCTCGGTGGCGGTAAAAATACCCCCATAGATGCCGCCCAAAACAACGATCACCAAAACAATCACACCCCAAATGCCGCGCAGTGCACGCCAGCGCTGGGGCCAGGTAGAACGCTCACCTGCAGGGGCCTGGGCGGGGTTGCGGGCGGTGATGAATTCGATACCCAGCATCATCAGCAGGGCGGTTAAAACGCCGGGTATCACGCCGGCGGCAAACAGCTTGCCGATGTGGGTCTCGGTGATGATGCCGTAGATGACCATGATGGTGGACGGGGGGATCATGATGCCCAGGGTGCCGCCTGCGGCGATGACGCCGGTAGACAGCGTGTCGCTGTAGCCCAGCTTTTTCATCGACGGATAGGCTACCTTGCCCATCGTGGCAGCCGTCGCAATGGACGAGCCGCAAATGGCGCCAAAACCAGCGCAGGCTGCTATGGTGGCGTGCGCCATGCCGCCGCGCCGATGGCCAATAAAGGCATAAGCGGCGTCAAACAGCTCGTGCGCCAGGCCGGCGCGGGCTACAAAATTGCCCATCAGGATGAATAGCGGGATGACCGACAAGGTGTAGGCAAAGCCTGTCTCGTGTACCACCTGCGCGGTGCTGGCCAGTGCAGGCATCCAGCCGCGCGTCAGGCTAATGCCCACCAGGCCCACAATGCCCATGGAGAACGACAGCGGCAGGCGCAGCAGGGTGAGTGCAAAAATGGCCGCAAAGCCCAGTAGAGATTCGGTCACAATGCCGCCCCTTCGCCTTCTTGCAGCGCTTGGGCTGGCCTGTAGATGAGCGCCACGTGCACCAAGCCTGCTATGGCGCACATCACGCTCATGCCGTAAATAAAGGGCGCTTTGGCAAATTTAAGCTGCGCGGTGGTTTCGCCGTTCTGGGCAAACTGGCCTGCAGTTCTCCACATCAGGTAAGCCAGGCCCAGCATCATGGTGGCGCACACCAAATGGATCGCTACGGCCTGCAGCTTGAGCAGGCCCGTGGGCAAGTAATTGTCCAGCGAGTCAAACACCACATGCTCGCCGCGCTGGGACACCAAGGGCAGGGCGGCAAAAATCACCACCACCATCAGCAGCTCGGTCAGCTCCAGCGAGCCGGGGATGGAGTTGTGAAGCAGCTTGCGGCCCAGAACGTCAAAAAACGTGAGCGCCATGATGGCAAACAGGGCTGCAGCGCACAGTGCGCTGCACAGGTGTTGGAGTATTTTTCGCATGGAATATTAGCGTAAGCTTAAAGCGTGCCACTCACAAAAAACGCGGTTCTCATCTGCAATGAGGCCGCGTTCGCAGGACAGTAGACAACAGGGATTACTTCTCAGCTTTGGCAATTTCAGCGCGGAACTCGGCCAGTACTTTGGCAGCATCTTTCAAGCCCTTGGCTTCTGCATCAACGGCCCATTTGGTTTCCAGTGGCGCGGTTTTGGCTTTTACGTCGGCTACAAATTTAGCATCGGCTTTGGTAATCACCACGCCGTTGGCCTGCATCAGTGCCGTGGCGCGGCGGTCTACCTTGTCCCAGCCGCGGCCAAATATGCGGGCCGCTACTTCGCCGCTGGCAGCGTCTACCACCTTTTTTTCGTCTGCAGGCAAAGCGTCATACTTGGCCTGGTTCATCACAAAGGCAAAGCTGGTGTTGTACAGGCCTCCGGGGAAGGTGGTGGCGTGCTTGATGATTTTGTCAATCTTGAATGACTCGGTGGACTCGGCCGGGAAGAGGGTGCCGTCCATCACGCCGCCTGACAGCAGTTCATACGAATCGGGCGCGGGCTTGAGGGTGACGTTCATGGCCAGCGTTTTGCTGATCTCATTGACCATGCCACCGCCTACGCGAAACTTCAGGCCGCTGAGGTCTTCGGTTTTGGCAATGGCGCGCTTGGTGTTAAACACGATGCCGGGGCCGTGTGTGAAGAAGGCCAGCACCTTCATGCCGGTGTGCTCCCCCGCAAACTGCGGGTTCTTCATGGCCACTTTGTTGTAGGCCACCGAAATAGGCTCAGAGGTATTGCCCAAAAACGGCAGCTCGGCCATTTGGGTATACACATAGCGGCCTGGCGTGTAGCCATGCACCGAGAAAGACAAGTCCGCCAAGCCGTTTTTCACCGAGTCAAAGGTGCCCGGAGCGGCCGACACGGCGCGCGGCAAGATGTTGCATTTCACTTTGCCAACGGAGTTTTTCTCCACCAGATCACACCATTCTTTTTGCGCCATGCTCAGCGTGTGGGTAGGTGGCAGCCAGCTAGAGGCCGTCAGCACGGTTTGCGCGTTGACAAAACTGGAGGCGCTGGCGCCAGCAAGGGCTAAGACCGACAGGGTAATGCGAGAGGCTTTCATGGGCGAATCCTTGGGGAAGTGTTGCAGTGCAAGACACGATAGTGAGAGTACTTTAACGGTTGCCCCCCGGCGGCATCCTACTCGTTTACCCGAATTACCCGACCACGCGGTTGGTTAATTGTCGTTAGGCTGACGGTTTTGGGGTGATGGGTCTAAATTTACGCAGATTCGTCTCTATAATACGAAAAATAGAACGATCGTGCTTTTTTAGTTTACGCAATTCGGTTTGCTGCGCTGCGTCAATGTTTGAACAGGGCGCATACAATGTCCGCAGTTGACGTACACGTCAATTCAATTAACTTGTGGAGCTAGTGATATGAAGGTTTTGGTAGCTGTCAAACGCGTGGTGGATTACAACGTGAAAGTCCGGGTCAAATCGGACAACACGGGGGTCGATATCGCCAACGTCAAAATGAGCATGAACCCGTTTGACGAGATTGCGGTGGAAGAAGCCACACGCCTGAAAGAAAAAGGCATCGTCACCGAAATTATCGCCGTGTCTTGCGGCGTTACGCAGTGCCAGGAAACCCTGCGCACCGCCATGGCCATTGGCGCTGACCGCGCTATTTTGGTGGAAACCACCGAAGAGCTGCAACCCCTGGCCGTGGCCAAACTGCTGAAAGCCTTGATTGACAAAGAGCAACCCGGCTTGGTGATTTTGGGCAAACAAGCCATTGACGACGACTGCAACCAAACCGGCCAGATGCTGGCTGCGTTGGCTGATTTGCCGCAGGCCACCTTTGCATCCAAAGTGGAGATTGTCGACGGCAAAGCCCAGGTGACGCGCGAAGTAGACGGCGGCCTGGAGACCTTGTCCATCAGCCTGCCCGCCATCATCACCACTGACCTGCGCCTGAACGAGCCGCGCTACGTAACCTTGCCTAACATCATGAAGGCCAAGAAAAAACAGCTCGACGTGTTCAAACCCGAAGACCTGGGCGTAGACGTGAAGCCGCGTATCAAAACCCTCACAGTGATGGAGCCGCCCAAGCGCAGCGCGGGCATCATGGTGCCGGATGTCGCCACGCTGGTGGACAAGCTGAAGAACACGGCGAAAGTAATCTAACAACTTTGCGGGGCAGAGCAACGCAGCAGTGTGTTGCCAAGTCCTTAACTGATTAAAGGAATTTTCATGACAAGTTTAGTAATTGCAGAACACGACAACGCCACCATCAAAGGCGCAACCCTGAACACCGTTACCGCCGCCATTGCCTGTGGTGGTGACGTGCATGTGCTGGTTGCTGGCTCCAGTGCTGGCCCTGCGGCGGCAGCCGCTGCGCAAATCGCCGGTGTGGCCAAAGTCATCCACGCCGACGGCGCGCACTTTGCCCACGGCCTGGCCGAGAACATGGCCGCGCAGGTGCTGGCCATTGCCGCTAATTACTCGCACATCCTCTTCCCCGCCACCGCATCGGGCAAAAACATTGCCCCGCGCGTAGCCGCCAAGTTAGACGTAGGCCAGATCAGCGACGTCACCAAAGTGGACAGCGTAGACACCTTTGAGCGCCCGATCTATGCGGGCAACGCCATTGCCATCGTGCAAAGCCTGGACGCGACCAAGGTGATCACCGTACGCACTACAGGTTTTGACCCCGCAGCTGCGACTGGGGGCAGTGCTGCTGTGGAAGTGCTGGCGGGTGTGGCCGACAGCGGCAAGAGCACCTTTATGGGCAGCGAAATCGCCAAGAACGACCGACCCGAGTTGACGGCAGCCAAGATCATCGTCAGCGGTGGCCGGGCGCTGGGCAGTGCCGAGAAGTTCAATGACGTAATGACCCCGCTGGCCGACAAACTCGGCGCGGCCCTGGGCGCATCACGCGCTGCAGTCGATGCAGGCTACGCCCCCAACGACTGGCAAGTAGGCCAAACCGGCAAAATCGTCGCACCCCAGTTGTATGTGGCCTGCGGCATCAGCGGTGCTATCCAGCACTTGGCGGGTATGAAGGATTCGAAGGTGATCGTAGCGATCAATAAGGATCCGGAGGCACCGATATTTAGTGTGGCCGATTTTGGTTTGGCTGCTGATTTGTTTGTGGCTGTGCCAGAGTTGGTCGCGGCTTTATAGTCTTTAAAAACTCCCCTCTTCATCCCCCTACCCAGCGAACACTACGAGAGACAACGATATGACCTACAAAGCCCCCCTCAAAGACATGCTGTTCGCGATCAAGCACATCGCCAACATTGACGCAGTTTCAAAAATCCCAGGCTTTGAAGACGCAGGCTACGACACCGCCGAAGCGGTGCTGGAAGAATGTGCCAAGTTCAACGAAGGCGTGCTGGCGCCACTGAACTGGACGGGCGACATTAACCCGAGCAGCTTCAAAGACGGCAAGGTCACCACCACACCGGGCTTTAAAGAGGCCTACAAGCAGTATGCCGAGGGCGGCTGGCAGGGTTTGCAGCATCCTACCGAATACGGTGGACAGGGCTTGCCCAAGACGATTGGGGCGGCCTGCGGCGAGATGCTCAACAGCGCCAACATGAGCTTTGCGCTGTGCCCGCTACTGAGCGACGGTGCGATTGAGGCGCTGCTCACTGCGGGTAGCGACGAGCTAAAAGCGACGTATTTAGAAAACCTGGTCAGCGGCAACTGGACCGGCACCATGAACCTGACCGAGCCGCAGGCGGGCAGTGATTTGGCCATGGTGCGTACCAAGGCCGATCCGCAGGCCGATGGCACCTACAAAGTGTTCGGCACCAAGATCTACATCACCTACGGTGAGCACGACATGGCCGAGAACCTGGTGCACCTGGTGCTGGCCCGCGTGGTGGGTGCGCCCGAGGGTGTCAAGGGCATTAGCTTGTTCGTGGTGCCCAAGTTCATGGTCAACAAAGACGGTTCACTCGGCGCGCGCAATGACGTGCATTGCGTCAGCATCGAACACAAATTGGGCATCAAGGCCAGCCCCACAGCCGTGTTGCAGTATGGCGACCACGGTGGTGCCGTGGGCTACCTCGTCGGCCAGGAAAACCGTGGCCTGGAATACATGTTCATCATGATGAATGCCGCGCGCTACGCGGTGGGCATGCAAGGCGTGGCCATTGCCGAGCGCGCGTACCAAAAGGCCGTGGGCTACGCCAAAGACCGCGTGCAAAGCCGCCCAGTGGATGGCTCGATAGCGGCCAGCGCCCCCATCATTCACCACCCCGACGTGAAGCGCATGCTGATGACCATGCGCGCCTACGTGGAGGGCTGCCGCGCCATGGCCGCCGGAGCTGCTGCGGCGTATGACGCAGCGCACCACCACCCCGATGCCGAGGTGCGCAAGCAAAACGCCGCGTTCTACGAATTTATGGTGCCGCTGGTCAAAGGCTACAGCACCGAGATGAGCTTGGAAGTCACCAGCCTGGGCGTGCAAGTGCACGGCGGTATGGGCTTTATCGAAGAGACCGGTGCAGCGCAGTACTACCGCGACGCCAAAATTTTGACGATCTACGAAGGCACCACCGCCATCCAGGCTAATGACTTGGTAGGCCGCAAAACCGCACGCGATGGCGGCACCACGGCCAAAGCTATCGTTGCGCAAATTGAAGCGACTGAGAAAGAACTGGCCAAGCGCGCGACAGTGCAAGGCTTGGCAGTGCTGAAACGCTTAACCGCTGCACGCTTGGCCTTGATCGATGTGATCAACTTCGTAGCAGGCAACACCAAGGCCGCACCGAATGCGGTGTTTGCAGGCAGCGTGCCCTACCTCATGCTGGCGGGCAATGTGTTTGCTGGCTGGCAAATGGCCCGTTCGCTGTTGGCGGCCGAAGACTGCTTGGCTAAGGGCGAAGACACTGCGTTTATGCAGGCCAAGATCATCACGGCACGCTTTTATGCTGACCATATGTTGTCTAAAGCACCCGGCGTGCGGGATAGCATTGTGGAAGGTGCCGATTGCGTTACGGCGTTGGCACTCGAAGCTTTTTAAATCGGACTTCCGGACGCAGAGGACGCAAAAATTACGCAAAGGACGCCAAAAAGAAAATGCCAAAAAAATACAAAACTATAAAACTATAAAAAAAGAGACTAGATCTTTTCGTGCGTAGTAAGTAAAAAATTTTAAGTTTTGTTTTCCAATTTTTGTATTTCTTTTGTCTTCTTTTGCGTCCTCTGCGTAACCTTAGCGTCCTCTGCGTCCGGAAGTTCTCCCCCATATCCCTCAGCATTTGCTTTAACAAAGGTCAACATGTCAAAACTGCCCCCCATCTTGCAAAATCTACCTTTCCCCGTCATCGGTAGCCCCCTGTTCATCATCAGCAACCCCAAGCTGGTAATAGCGCAGTGCATCGCTGGTGTGGTGGGTAGCATGCCTGCGCTGAACGCCCGTCCGGCGGCGCAGTTGGAGGACTGGTTGGCTGAGATTACCGAGACCTTGGCGGCGCATGACAAAGCCAACCCGAACAACAAGGCCGCGCCGTACGCCATCAACCAGATCGTGCACAAAAGCAATGACCGTCTGGAGCACGACATGGCGGTGTGCGAGAAGTTCAAGGTGCCTATCGTTATCACCAGCCTGGGCGCGCGCGAGGACGTGAACAAGGGTGTGCAAGCCTGGGGCGGCATTACCCTGCACGATGTGATCAACAACGTATTTGCCCACAAGGCGATAGAGAAGGGCGCTACCGGCCTTATTCCCGTGGCAGCAGGGGCTGGTGGCCACGCCAGCGTCAAATCACCCTTTGCCATGGTGCAAGAGATTCGCGCATGGTTTGACGGCCCTGTGGTGCTGTCAGGCTCCATATCGACCGGTGGTGCGGTGTTGGCTGCGCAAGCCATGGGCGCAGACCTCGCCTACATCGGCAGCGCCTTTATTGCCACGCACGAGGCGCGCGCGGTGGATGGCTATAAAGAGATGATCACCCAGAGCGATTCTGACGACATTGTGTACAGCAACTTCTACACCGGCATCCACGGCAACTACCTCAAAGGCAGTATCAAAAACTCTGGTATGGACCCCGACAACCTGCCCGAGAGCGACCCCAGCAAGATGAACTTTGGCGGCGGTGGTGAAGCCAAAGCCTGGAAAGACATCTGGGGCTGTGGCCAAGGCATCGGCGCCATCAAAGAAATCACCAGCACGGCTGACTATGTGGCCCGTTTGAAGCGCGAGTATGCCGAGGCGAAGGCGCGCATCTGCTCCTAATTTTATAGCTTCTTGTGCCCTACTCTATTGGGCTTATGGCGTAAAGCGCTGGTAAATGCGGCGTAGGACAGCTGGAGAGCAGCTGGAGGGCAGCGTGAGTGGGCATCACGCCGCTGGCAGTTACGGGTTCACCATCACCAGCTTGCCCATCACCCCGCGCGAGCCCATGTGCGCGTAGGCGGCTTTCAGCTCGCTCATTGGCATGGTGCGGTCAATCACGGGTTTGATCTTGCCTGCCCCGTACCACTGGGCCAGCTCCGCCATCATGGCGGCATTGGCTTTGGGTTCGCGTCTGGCAAAGTCACCCCAAAACACGCCCACGATGGACGCGCCCTTGAGCAAGGCCAAGTTAAACGGAAGTGCCGGAATCGGCCCGCTGGCAAAGCCCACGACCAGGTAGCGCCCACGCCAGCCGATAGAGCGGAAGGCAGGCTCGGCAAAGTCACCGCCCACGGGGTCGTAAATTACATCGGGGCCGCCTTTACCACCCAACGCCTCTGTGGCTGCCTTGATGGCCTCGCGCAGGTTGCCCGCGCTGTAGTTGATGGTGGCGTCTGCACCAATGGATGTGCACAGCGCACATTTTTCGTCGCTCGATGCAGCGGCGATCACTTTAGCGCCCGCGGCTTTGGCAATCTGGATAGCCGCCGTGCCCACGCCGCCCGCTGCGCCCAGTACCAGCACAATTTCGCCCGCTTTAAGCTGCGCGCGGTCTATCAGCGCGTGGTGCGAGGTAGCGTAGATCATGATGAACGCGGCAGCGTCCACGTGGCCAAAACCGGGGGGCAGGGGCATGCACAGGGCTGCCGGCGCAATGGTGTGGGTGCCAAAGCCGCCAGTGCCCGACAGGCAGGCCACCGACTGGCCCACTTTCAAGTGCGTAACACCTTCGCCCACCGCCTGCACAATGCCCGCGTACTCGGAGCCGGGCACAAAGGGCAGGGCGGGCTTCATTTGGTATTTGTTTTGCACGATCAAGATATCAGGAAAGTTCAGGCTGGCCGCCTTGATCTCGATCAGTACCTCACCCGCTTTGGGCGTTGGCGTGGGAAGATCTTTCCAGGTGAGGGCGTCTATACCGGTGGGGTTTTCACATAACCAAGCTTGCATGTTTGTCTCCTTGTCTGGTGCAAACAACAATAGTACCAGCACGACCCGTTGACCTACAATTTGCCTTATGAAAATTTTGTTATCCAACGACGATGGTTTCCAGGCCCCAGGCATTGTGGCGCTTTACGAGGCGCTAAAGACGGTCGCCGAGGTAGAGGTCATAGCCCCCGAGCACAACAACAGTGCCAAGTCCAACGCCCTTACGCTAAATGCCCCGCTGTACGTGCATAAAGGCAGCAATGGCTTCCGCTACGTTAACGGCACGCCAGCCGACTGCGTGCACATTGCCCTGACGGGCTTGCTGGGGTACAAGCCAGACTTGGTTGTATCGGGTATCAATAACGGCGCCAATATGGGCGACGACACCATCTACAGCGGCACCGTGGGCGCGGCCATGGAAGGCTATCTGTTTGGCATACCCGCGCTGGCTTTTTCGCAGGCCGAGAAAGGCTGGGCCTACATAGACGACGCTGCCGCCAAGGCGCGCGACCTGGTGCTGCATTACGCGCACAGCCTGCACGAGGGCGGGCCGCCGTGGCTGCTGAACGTGAACATTCCCAACCGACCCTTCAACGACATACTGGGCCCCAAGGTCTGCCGCCTGGGCCGCCGCCACGCCGCCGAGCCCGTCATCCAGCAGACCAGCCCGCGCGGTGAGACCATGTACTGGATAGGCGCTGCAGGGCCGGCTAAAGCCGAGGGCGCAGGCACCGACTTTGAAACCTCGCTGGCAGGGCATATCACCATCACCCCGCTGCAGGTAGACCTGACCGACCATGCGCGCCTGGGCTATTGGCAGCAAAGCCTGACCGGCTTTGACAAAGGCGCTACATGAGCCGACCCAGCTTTCCGGCCAAGATGCCCGCAAACCACGGCGCAACGCCCCGTTCAGCCAGTGGATTAACGCAAATAGCTACAAAAAAAGTAGCTGCTCGTGCTGTTGATAAAAGGGCTGGTGGCCCTATTGGCATAAAAAAACCGCTTGCAGCGTTGCCTCCCTCGTCGCCCAGCGGCGTTGGCCTGGATTCGCACGCCATGCGCGGGCGCATGGTGGACAAACTGGCCGCACAGGGCATCAGTGACGCCGCCGTATTGCAGGCCATGCGAACCATAGAGCGCCACCGGTTTGTGGACACCGCTTTGGTGGGCCAAGCCTACGAGGACACCAGCCTGCCCATAGGTTTGGGCCAAACCATCTCCAAGCCCAATGTGGTGGCCCGCATGCTGGAGCTGCTGCGCCAAGGCTGCGTGCAGGACAGCAAAGGCCGCATGGGCCGCGTGCTGGAGATAGGCACCGGCTGCGGCTACCAGGCCGCCGTGCTGGCCCAGCTGTGCCGCGAGGTCTACAGCATGGAGCGGCTGCGCGGTTTGCACGACAAAGCACGGCAAAATCTGCGCCCAGACGCCATAGCGCACCTGCACCTGCTGCTGGGCGACGGCATGCTGGGCTACCCCAGAGGCGGCCCCTATGCGGGCATCATAGCGGCGGCGGGCGGCGACGCTATTCCCCCAGCGTGGATAGACCAGCTGGCGGTGGGAGGGCGCTTGGTGGCGCCCATGGTTACATCTACCGGTGCGCAGGCGCTGATGGTGGTGGACAAAACGAAACAGGGGGTAATGCAAACAGTACTTGAGGCGGTGCACTTTGTACCCTTAAAATCGGGTGTAATGTAACCAAGATCGACACAAGGTCTTCAAATGGGGATGGAATGATTCAACAGCGACAATCAACCTGGGTAAAAACAACCCTTCTGGGCGCGGCAATAGCTTTAAGCGCTGTGCTCAGTGGCTGTAGCAGTACCTCGCTAAGCCGCGCGCCGGTTGAAGATCGTGGCGCGCCAACGGCCACTGCGCCCTCGGCAACCGCACCTGCCGCTGCGCCCCTAACCACTACCGTAGCCCCGCCCAAGCCGCTGCCCGGCATAGAAAACGCGGGCAAACCCGGCTACTACACCGTCAAGCCCGGCGACACCATGATCCGCATTGGCCTGGACACCGGGCAAAACTGGCGCGACATCACCCGCTGGAACGGCCTGGAAAATCCCAACATCATTGAAGTAGGCCAAGTGCTGCGCGTCATTGCCCCCGGCACTACCTCCGACGTCACGCCTGGTGCCTTCATCCCCCGCCCGGTTGCCCCACCCAGCGCCGTGGTAGGTACCAACCTGCCGCCAGCAGGCACGCGCCCGGCCGCATCAGCCCCTACACCTGCGCCCGCCACCACTGCGCCCAGCGCACCACCCTCAGCACCTGTAGCTGCAGTGCCCGCCCCAGCAGCGTCGTCTGCCGGTGACGACGACGTGGCCTGGATCTGGCCGACTAATGGCGCCGTGATTGCCGGCTTTGACGAAGCCAAAAACAAGGGCCTGGACATTGCAGGCAAGCTGGGCGACCCGGTATTGGCCGCGGGCGACGGCCGCGTGGTGTACGCCGGTGCAGGCCTGCGCGGCTATGGCAACCTGGTTATTTTGAAGCACAACAACACCTACCTCACTGCGTACGCACACAACCAAACCCTGTTGGTCAAAGAAGACCAAACCGTACGCAAGGGCCAAAAAATTGCCGAGATTGGGCAAAGTGACTCTGACCGTGTGAAGCTGCACTTTGAAATTCGCCGCCAAGGCAAGCCCGTAGACCCCTCAAGGTATTTACCCAGCAGGTGATGCATGACCACGCCCAACGCTCGCCGCAAACTGCGTCCCAGCGTTGTGCCACTGGCAGCGGGCAATTCAGAGCTAAATCACGCTCCGGCCCAACAGAACATAGCACAAGCAGCTATTGATTTTGTAGCTATGGAGTTGTTGGAAAATACGGCTTTGCCTGACGCGCCCCCCCACGCAACGCCCCATGCCAGCCCTCATCGGTCTGAGTCGCTAGAGACGGGCGACGCCCTCTCGGCCTACCTGCACGGCATTCGCCGCACCCCCTTGTTTACCGCCAGCCAAGAGCACGCCATGGCCGTGCGCGCTGCCGCTGGCGACTTTGCCGCCCGCCAGTCCATGGTAGAGCACAACCTGCGTTTGGTGGTCAGCGTGGCCAAGGCCTACCTGGGCCGTGGCGTGCCGCTGGCCGACTTGGTGGAAGAGGGCAATCTGGGCCTGATGCAAGCCGTAGAAAAGTTTGACCCGTCGATGGGCTTTCGCTTTTCAACTTACGCCATGTGGTGGATTCGCCAGTCGGTAGAGCGCGCGCTGATGAACCAAAGCCGCGTGGTGCGCCTGCCGGTGCACATTGTGCGTGAGGTGCAACAGGTGCTGCGCGCCAAGCGCGATCTGGAGTCTGACAGCCAGTTCAACGCCACCCGCACCGAGGGCGTGCGGCCCGAAGACATCGCCGCGCTGCTGGGCCGCGACGTGGCCGACATTCAGCGCCTGCTGGTACTGGCCGAGCCAGCACATTCGCTAGACGCATCGCGCAGCACCAGCGACGACGAGAGCACATCCACCATGGCCGACAACCTGACCGCAGACGAAGCCAACGCCCCCACCGACATTACCCAAGCGCACGAGGTGCAGTTGCTGCTGGACAACTGGATCAGCATCCTCAGCCCGCGCGAGAAAGAGGTGCTGGACGGCCGCTTTGGCCTGCACGAGCACGACGAAGAAACGCTGGACGTGCTGAGCATTCGCCTGGGTTTAACGCGCGAGCGCGTGCGGCAAATTCAAAACGAAGCACTGGGCAAGCTCAAACGCAGCATGCAAAAAAGCGGCGCAGGGCGGGACGCGCTGTTGTAGTGCCGCGCGCAGCGCTGTCGATGGGTTACGATCCTGTCTATGACCTGGCCTGTACTTGTATTTGACATCGAATCCATCCCCGACGTAGCGGGGCTGCGCGCCCTGGGTGGCGCACCGCCCGAGCACACCGACGCCCAGGTGTACGAAGCCTGGGTGGCCGAGCGCAAAGCCGCCAATAAATCCGACTTCATGCCCCTGCACCTGCAGCGCATTCTGTGCATCAGCGCCGTCTTTCGCAATGCCGATGGCCTCAAAATCCATTCGCTGGCAGACAAAGACGACAAGTCTGAAGGCAAAATCGTCCAGCAGTTTTTCAACATCATCGAAAAGCATGTGCCGCAACTCGTCAGCTGGAACGGCGGCGGCTTTGACCTGCCCGTGCTGCACTACCGGGGCCTCAAGCACGGCGTAGTGGCCGACAAATACTGGGACCTGGGCGACGGCGGTAGCTACGGCGACAAAGAGTTCAAATACAACAACTACATCGGCCGCTACCACATGCGCCACCTCGACCTGATGGACCTGCTGGCCATGTACCAGCCCAAAAACAACGCCCCCCTGGACGCCATGGCCAAGCTGTGCGGCTTCCCCGGCAAGCTAGGCATGGACGGCAGCCAGGTGTATGCCCAGTACCTGGACGGCAAAACCGACGACGTGCGCCGCTACTGCGAAACCGACGTGATGAACACCTATTTGCTCTACGCCCGTTTTCAGAAAATGCGCGGCGGGTTGACGGAGGCGGAGTACGACACGGAGATTGCGTTTGTGAAGGAGACGCTGGGGAATCTAGCGCCTACGGAGTCGCATTGGGATGAGTATTTGAAGGCTTGGGTTTGAAGACAGTCGCTGACCTCATTTTTCCTGCAAATGAACAAGACGGGAGGAAGGCAGCATGACCAAGTTTATAACCAGTGCCGAGCATCGGTGTCATTTAGCATCGCTCATTTCAGCACCAAGATAGGCTCCAGCAATCGCAATTTATGAAAAAAATAACGTTCACCATCCTGCTTATTTGCTGCATCTTGTCTGTCAATGTTCAGGCAATGACCGTTGAAGACGCTTATGCCGCCATCCCACATCAACGCACAATTTTTGATGCACGTGCGTCCAAGCTTTCAACGACTCAGGTTTCCGCTTTACAGCAGGTGTTTCACTTTGCAGATCGCGGCACTGTGCTGCGCGTGGAAGGCCTCAATGCTTTTCGTTCTGGCGATAATCAGGGAATTAAAAAAGTGATGGCTGATTACCGTAGCCTCGCCGGTTCTTTTGCATCTCTACAGGTACCGACAGAAATTAAACCAGTTCAAAATCTGGTTCTTCAGGCGATTGAGGATCAGCGACAATTTTTTGAAACCAAAATGCGAGACAAGGAAGCGCTTGGCAAATATAACCCTGCATTTACGCCTGATGTTTATCAAGCTAGCCAAAAATTGCACCGTGCCTACAGCATCTTGATGCAAAGTTTTTCAAGTGAACCTGCTGTCAACAAGACTGCATTTTTTGACTACCTGTGCGCGCTCGACTTTCTATGAAGCTAGGGTCTCGTGCTGTTGCGCTTGTGGTTGCTTGCGCGTTAATGGCTTTAGCCGCAGCCTACGTTAATTATCGATCTTCCCGTGTGGCCTTTAAATCAGAAGATGGCGTGCTGTTTGTCAATGAAACAAATGACCGCAAATACGACCGCGCGTTGAGATCATCGATTCGCACGTTCCAGGACAGAACCCAAATTCAAATGGGGATTGTTCTGAAAGACAAACTCCCGCCACTGACCACCATTGAAGAATATGCTGCAAGCATTTTCAAGAAGTTACGGCTCAGCGAAGGGTTTCAAGGAAAAGGTATTTTGCTGGTGTGGTCAGAACAGGAACGTTTGTTCAAGATCGAGACTTCTTATGAACTTGAACCCATATTTCCGGACCTGATTTGCCACCGTCTTGAAGAAGGCGCACGCACCTTCATGCTTGCAAAGTCCGCCTTTGCGCGGCGCGATTTTTTGACCGAACTCATGGTCACTATGGGCCTGCATTATCTGGACTATCGCAAGACGGGGCAACTATCGGAGATGCCTCTACTCAATACGGAGCCTGGTCAATATCTGACGCGCTATATGTCCGGCGGGGGCGGCATAGTGGGACGCAGTTATGCAGCCAGTGTGGAGCAAGTCCAGCGTGAGCTGGTAGCACTCCCACCCGGTGCAGCAAAAGAAATGCGGCCTGACACATCGGCTGAGGTAGTGGTTCAGCGCTATCTTGCGTCGCTTGATCTAGGTATTGGTGCGCCCCAACTGCCTCTGCTGACAGAGGGCAGTCGTTATTTTCGTATGAATAAACCGCATGCGCCGGGTTACCTACAGCGGATTTACGCGTACTATCAAAAAGCGCAGCCCTACCAAATACGCGAGCAAGGCGATCTGGCTGTAGCGATCTTTCAGCCTGGCGCACCTGTGTTGCCGATATTGTTGCGCAAGAACGAGCAAGGACTTTGGTTAATTGATGAGGCAAAAGCTTGGGTGTATTTTCATCTATCGGAAGATGGCAGCAGCGTCCCCAAATATGCCGACTCTCCGTATGCGTTCGTTTGGTTGGAAAGCGCAGACCGAGAGCGTGCGAGGCCTGTATATTTTGATCGATCTCGCACTCCAGCACTCATCGAACAGCCATTTAATTTAAAGGAAAAAATACGCAGTGCGGAGCAATATGTTGAGCAGGCTCCAAATCAAGCTATGCCGTACCTGCTGTTAGCCGAACTGCTGCATTTTGAAATGTATTGGATCGAAGCGGCTGCACCTATGTACGAAAAGGTATTGGAACTTGCGCCTGAGCGCAACGACATCAGGTGGCGTTTAATCGATGTCTATCTGAACATGACAGATATTGATGGGCTTGAACGGCAATACCTTCAACTTCTGAAAAATACGCCAAACGATACGCTTGCTCAACACTATTACAAGTGGTTCCAGAAGATGTACCCTTGAATTTTCAAACTTGAAGATTGCGGACTACGGACTACAGGGTCTCCCGTTTCCCATAATCAACTATCAAGTGGGACAACCCGGTAATCCCCCGATAATCATCGGCATCAAAAGTAGAGCGATGTCGCCGCGATGGCCAGATGCTGCTTACGGGTAAAGCCACCAAGAGACATTTTGGTGCGTTCGTCAGTGCGCGCGCAGGGGACACCTCTTCACTGGCACGGCAGCCCCGCATCGCCCTACACCGTGTTTTTGCTGCTTGGCAATGGCAGCGGCGCAAGATCGGTTCGGTTAAAGGTCTTTGCGCAGACCTGCTCCCATGCCTTGATCGCCACTTCGGCAGTCACCTTGTGCAGATCAACATCATGGTAAATGAGGTGTTTGACCACAGCACCCTTGAGGCGAAACTTGTCCTCTCCATTGCCAAAGAGCTGATGGTCACAGTCGAAAAGAAGTGTCGAATCAAGCTGGTCGTAGCCGTTACGTGTGTCTGACCATTCAATCTTGACGTGTGCTTCCTTGATATCCACATTCATGCGCACATTTCGGTTGTCGACGACCGAAGCCATGTCAAGCGAAAACTTGCCTTGCGCCTTGTGGCCCAAGTCAATCCAGCGTTCATCGGCCGGGGCCGTTTGGGCTGCGAGCAACAAAAAAACTGCTGCCAGTTTATTCATGGTCATGATGGCGCTTCCGATACGGATCGCATCGTGCTAACGACGTTCCTGTCTCTCTGTCCGCGCAGAGAGACCACCGCGCCGCAGTGTCGACAGGCGGATGGGGAAGCTGGGGATGGCTGGCCTCCTCATGCGCGAAGCCTGCAGAACGCCACGACGTGCGCCCCTATCTTGGGCTCGTCCCACGCTGTAGTCTGTGCGCTGGCAAACTTAAGCGATGCGCCTTTAGCCGTTTATGTAACCAAGCCCACCGGACCATCCAAGTGAGGGAATAAAGGGGCCAGACACCATTTCTGATCGCTATGCAGATCAGTCAGGTAACCAGCCCTTGCAAAACCTGCATCGGTAGAAAAAGTCGATGCGCTTGCTGGTTCAAGGGGGTGAACCCAAGATGTTTATAAAACCTGGCGGCGTGGTGGTCTTTCGCATCGACCACCAGCCCGGCCACGGCCAATATCTCTTGCGCTTGCAGTACTTTTTTGCAGGCATCCACAAGTAGTACAGAGCCTACTCCTTGGCCTTGGAATGCGGTGGCTACTGCCAGGCGGCCTAGGAGTCTGGGCGGCAGAACGATTTAGCCGAGTCCAGTTCACTCCACAGGAGCTCCAAAATTGGCTAGGCGTTGATCAATGCAGTCGTTAACG
>JAYUHM010000048.1:0-39585 GCA_043766985.1 Polaromonas sp. | reverse complement strand
TGGTAGGCGATGTAGCTTGCAGTCATCTATCTATAACGCTCTACCCTCACCGCTGGTGGACTCGGTTGTGCTGGCTTCTGCCGCCCAGACTCCTAGGGGTGTTCCTTGAGTGCGAGTCACTTGGGCGATGCTTGCATTTGACGACCTCGAATGCGGGCTCCTTGTCTGCGCACGCTCTGGCACTTGGTGTGGACGGCGTAGCGGCATAAAGGAGGAGGCAGCGGCCCTAGGCCGCCACGGGGGACAGCCGCGGAGCTGAAGTAGCGCCGTCGGCCTGCTCCCGTACATAGCTGAAGAAACGCCGCCGACCTGCTCCAGTACAAAACAAAGGCAAGCTCGGGATAAACGAACGACCGCTTGTCACCGCTCCGGATACATCAGGCAAACAAAGCTTTGTATTGGTCGCGCAACAAATTCTTTTGCACCTTGCCCATGGTGTTGCGCGGCAGCTCGGCCACGATGTCAACGCGCTTGGGAATCTTGAAATTGGCCAATTGCGATTTGAGTGCGACAACGATGGCATCGGCTTTCAACGCGGCGCCGGGCTTGGCAATCACTACGGCTACGCCCACCTCGCCAAAATCCGGGTGCGGTACACCCACCAAGGCACTCTCAGCGACGCCAGGCATGTCGTTAATATAGCCTTCGATCTCGGCCGGGTACACGTTGTAGCCACCGCTGATGATGAGATCTTTGCTGCGGCCAACGATGTGCACGTAGCCACGGTCATCAATTTTGCCAACGTCGCCGGTTTTAAAGTAGCCGTCTTTGGTGAACTCTTCGGCCGTCTTCTCGGGCATGCGCCAGTAGCCTGCGAACACGTTGGGGCCTTTGACCTGAATCGCACCAATGTCGTTCGTGGCAAGCGGCTTGTCATCGTCGCCACAGATGCGCAAGCTGACGCCTGGCAACGGGAAGCCTACCGTGGCGGCGCGGCGTTCGCTTGCATTTTTGTAGCGCGCATCTTTTGCGTACGGGTTGGATGTGAGCATGACGGTCTCAGACATGCCGTAGCGCTCCAGGATGGTGTGGCCGGTTTTAGCCTGCCAGGCCTCAAAAGTTTCTTTCAGCAGCGGGGCCGAGCCTGCAATGAACAGACGCATATGCTTGGCGGCCTCTTTGGTCAGCGCAGGCTCGGCCAGCAGGCGTACATACAGCGTGGGTACGCCCATAAAAACGGTGGCGCGCTGCATATTGGCAATGGCAAATTTAGGGTCAAACTTGGCCATCCAAATCATCTTGCTGCCGTTGATCAGCGCGCCATGGATGGCAACAAACAAGCCGTGCACGTGAAAGATGGGCAAGGCGTGGATGAGCACATCGCCCTTTTTCCAACCCCAATAGTCTTTCAAGGTGGCGGCATTGGACAGCATGTTGCCGTGGCTCAGCATGGCCCCTTTGCTTCGGCCTGTGGTGCCACTGGTATACAAAATAGCCGCCAAGTCGCTGCTAGAAGACGCTACGCAGCTATGCTTATCAGAGCAATGTGCAGCGCGTTGCAGCAGGCTGCCAGTGCGGTCATCGTCCAGGGTAAAAACGTTTTGCGTACCGCTCTTGAACGCAATCTTGCTGACCCAGCCAAAGTTTTTGCTGCTGCACACTACGACCGCAGGTTCAGCATTGGTGACGAAGTAGTCGATCTCGGCACTTTGGTATGCCGTGTTGAGCGGCAAAAATACATAGCCTGCGCGCAGGGTAGCCAAATACAGCATCATGGCTTCGACTGATTTTTCTACCTGCACGGCAATACGTGCGCCTTGGGGCAGCTTGAGCGATACCAGCAAGTTGGCCATCATGGCGCTGCCGCAGTCCAGGTCGTGCCAGGAGTAGTGCAGGCCGTTGTCGGTTTCAACGGCGGTGCTGCTTAAATCTGCCGGAAAGTTGGCGTGCAGGTGGGCGTAAAGGTTAGCATTGTTCATGGTTGTCTCGAGGTCGTCGTATTCAAAAACTGGGGGCGCGTTTTTCTAGAAAGGCTGTAATGCCCTCAACATGCTCGGCACTCGCAGCGTAGGCAAATGGACTGGCATCATACGCTATGTTTTTAGTAGCATATTGTGCTATAGTCTGTTGGGCTAACGGCCTATTTGGTGCATAAAACTGGCGCAAAGCCTGTTTGTTGAGCCGCGCCGCCTGCGGGCTGAGCGCGCTGATGCGCAGTGCTGTCTTTTGCACCTCACCCTGTACGGCGCTGTCATCCACCACGCGCTGAACAAAACCGCGCTGCTGCATGTCGTGTGCGGTGTAGGTTCGCGCCTCCAGCAGCATCTCGCGCACGGTAGCCTCGCCAGCCGCGCGCAGCACAATGGCCAGCTCTTGCGGTGCCATGGGCATGCCCAGCTTGGCAATGGGCGCGCCAAATGTGGCGCCCTGCCCCGCAATGCGAATGTCGCAGCACGCTGCTATCTCCATCCCGCCGCCCATGCAGTTGCCTTCAATGTGCGCGATCAGGGGGATGTCACTGGCCAGCAGTGCATGCAGGGCTGGGGCTACATCGGCCTCATGGAAAGCGCGCAAACTGGCCTCATTAAAGCGAAAATCGGGGTACTCCGAAATATCGCCACCGGCGCAAAAATGCCCTGCCTCGCCTTGGATAACGATACACCGTACTGGGCTGTAGCCCAATGGAATGTGACACGAGTAGCTATTATTTTCAGAGCTGTTGAGCGATGCCGCCACAGCACGCAGGTCGCGCCACATGGCGCGGGTCATGGCGTTGCGCCGCGCCGGGTTGCGCAGCGTGACGGTGGCCACGCTGCCCTGCACCTGCAGATCAATCAAGCTTGGCACCCGACGCTTTGACCACCGCCGCCCAGCGCTTGACTTCAGAGCTGACAAACGCGCCAAATTGTTGTGGGGTGCCGCTGGGAAACTCGGCGCCCTGTGCGGCCCAAATGGTTTTCAGCTCGTCGCTGCCAATGGCTTTGCGCACCTCTTCAATGGCGCGGGCTTGCAGGTCGGCCGGCATGGCCTTGGGGCCCCACACGCCGTACCAGGTGGTGACGGTGTAGTCTTTCAGGCCCAGCTCGGCGGCGCAAGGTACATCGGGGAAAGCTGGGCTGCGCTTGGCGCCCGAGACCATCAGCGCCTTGATACGGCCGCCTTTGATGTGGGTGGCCGATGACCCCAAGCCGTCAAACATCATGTCAACGTTGCCGCCGATCAGGTCTTGCAGCGCAGGGCCTGCGCCGCGGTAGGGGATATGGGTGATGAAGGTGCCAGTTTGCAGCTTGAACAGCTCGCCTGCAAGGTGGTGCGAGGTGCCGCCGCCTGCAGAGCCGTAGTTGAGCTTGCCGGGGTTCTTTTTGACAAACTCCAGAAACTCTTTGAAGTTGGCCGCGGGCACTTTTTTGGGATTGACCACCAGCACCTGGGGCACTACGGCAGCCAGCACCAAGGGCGCAAAGTCTTTTTCAATATCGTAGTCCAGCTTGGCGTACATGCTGGGGGCAATGGCGTGGTGCACAGCGCCCATGAACAGGTTGTAGCCATCGGGCGCAGCCTTGGCTGCAATAGAGGCACCCACCGTGCCGCCTGCGCCACCCCGGTTATCGATGATCAACTGCTTGCCGGTATTTTTGGCAAATTGCGCGCTCAAGGGGCGGGCAAACGCGTCGGTACCGCCGCCGGCAGGAAAGGGCACCACCATGGTAATGGGTTTGCTGGGCCAAACAGTTTGCGCATTGGAGCCAATGGAATGCATAGCCGCAAGGGCTGCCGTCGTCTGCACAAAGGTGCGTCGGCTGGGTGTGGAAAAATGGGTCATCTTGTCTCCTGTAAATATCAAATCAATTTGTCTACGTCACTCGAAACCGGTATTTTGCCTGCTGCCAGCATCTGCCTGCATTTGTCTAGCTTTTTCAGATCGTACAAATAGTTCACCATCAAACCATACGACTGTTTGATGCCTTTGGTGCTGACATCGCCCGCCCAGTTCAACCGCTCGATACGCGCACCGTTACCCAGATGAAAACGCGCGACCGCATCCATCGGTGCACCTTCGCGTAACTCGCGGCCCAAATAATGGGCTGCGCAGCGCAGCAGCATTTGTCGGATGGGCGATTTAGCGTCCAGCTCCAGCGCTCTGTCCGCCGCGCTCAAAAAGTGTTCGGCTGCGGGTGGCTCAAAGCCCACTGCGCGGCCCAGTTCCAAGCGGTGCTTATCGTCCAGCTTTTCCAGCATGGCAGAGGCATTCTTGGCCAACCAGGCCCGAAAGCCCGGTATCGGCGACAAGGTGGCAAATGTTTTAAGCTGGGGAAACTCCGTCTTGAGCGTTTCCACTACGTTCTTAATCAACGAGTCGCCAAAACTGACGCCGCGCAAACCCACCTGGGTGTTGCTGATGGAGTAAAAAATGGCCGTGGTGGCTTTCTTTAAATCAGCCAGGGCGGCAGACTCGTCCAGCAGCGGGGGAATACTCTCGGCGATCTCATCGAGCAGCGCTACCTCTACAAAAATCAGCGGCTCGTCGGGCAGGCGGGGGTGAAAAAACCCGTAGCAACGGCGGTCGCTGTCGAGGCGGTTTTTCAGGTCGGCCCAGCTTTTGATGTCGTGCACCGCTTCGTACTGGATGAGTTTTTCAATCATCGAGGCAGGCGAGTCCCAACTGATGCGGCGCAGCTCTAAAAAGCCGATGTCAAACCAAGTAGAGAACATGTATTCCATCTCTACATCCAGCGCCAGCAAGCGCTTGTCTGATTTGAGATGGGGCAACATCTGCGCGCGCATGTCCACCAAAAACCGAATGCCTTCTGGAAACACGCTAAAGCGCTGCAGCAGCCTGCGCCGTGGCGACACCGTGGCTTTGCGCAGCCGTACTTCAGCTGCGGCCTCGTCGGGCGTGCCTACCGCAGCGGCATACTTGGCCTGTTCGGCTTTGACCAGCTCGGGCTTGGCCATAAACTGCTCGCTCATCAGCAGCCAGCAGTCGCGCCGCTGCTCGGGCGTGGCCTTGGCATACCAGCCCGCTACGCCTTTGGCGCGGCGGCCACCTTCTACCTCGCTCACACGCGGGTCAACTATGGCTTGCAGCTCTTCCAGCGTGCGGCGCAATACGCGCGGTGACAGGGCCTCTTCTTTGTGGCGCAAGGTGCCGTCCAAGCGCTCACGGGTGCTGCGGTGGTGGGCTGATTTGGTAGTTACATCGCTGGCGTCCTGCGCTTTGCTGGCGCGAAACTTGGGCGGCTTTTCTAAAGCGACATCTGCACCAGGTGCAGTTTTGGCTGCGGGCCGAAAACGCGACACGTTGCGGGCTATCCAATTAGGTGTACTCATACGGCTCCTACACCACCAAGCGCGTTTGCCGTGCCTGCGCCAGCTCGCGCAGCGCGGTGCGCTGGCGGGTAAGGTGGGTGCGCATGGCGGCCTCGGCGCTTTCACCGTCGCGGGCTTTAAGCGCGGCAAAAACTGCCATGTGCTCTGACAGGCTTTGCTCCAGACGCCCCGGCGCATGCAGCTGCTGCAAGCGGGCCAGTTTGACAATTTTGCGCAAATCGCCAATCACCTGCGCCAGCCATTTGTTGTTGGCCAATGTAATGATGGCCTCGTGGATGGCGAAGTTAACCTCGTAATACTCGGTAATGCGCTTGGCAGCGGCGTGCTTTTGCAAGCGCGCATGCAAGGTTTCCAGTGCGGCAATGTCGGCGTCGCTGGCGTTGTTGGCGGCCTCTAACGCGCAACGCCCTTCCAGCAGAGCGATGACTGGGAATATCTCGTCCAGGTCTTGGCTGGTTACCTCGCTCACAAAGCTGCCGCGCCGTGGTTCGTGGCGTACCAAGCCCTCGGCGGCCAGCACCTTCAGCGCCTCGCGCAAGGGCGTGCGGGAGATTTGCAAGCTTTCTGCCAAGGCCGTCTCATCAATAAACGCGCCCGGCGCTAAAGTGCCCGCAAATATACGCTCGCGCATTTGCGCGGCGACTTCCATGTGCAGGGATTCTTGAACAGCATGCATGGTGATAATTATCTGTAATTACGGATAATTATCAGACAGTAATTACACCTAGTGCCTGAAACCAAGTGCAGACCGCTACAAATTACATAGCTTCTTGTGCTATGTTCTATTGGGCTAACAGGCAGTTTTATGCATTATTTTGGCGCTGCGCCCAGAGCCAC
This sequence comes from Polaromonas sp., assembly GCA_043766985.1. Lineage (GTDB taxonomy): Bacteria > Pseudomonadota > Gammaproteobacteria > Burkholderiales > Burkholderiaceae_C > JAAFIP01. The sequence continues at coordinate 33,477 of JAYUHM010000048.1, read as the reverse complement.
AGCCCCGCACCACCCACAATCATCGGCAGGCACAGCCACTGCCCCATGCTCATACCCAGGCTGAGCAGCCCCAAGTGCGCATCCGGCTCTCGGAAGAACTCAGCAATGAAACGAAAGATACCGTAGAGCAGCAAAAATACCGCCGCCACCTGGCCGGGCTTGCGCTCTTTGCGGGCGTACAGCCATAGCAAAATGAACAGCAGCAGCCCTTCCATCAGCATTTGGTAGATCTGCGAGGGGTGGCGCGGCGCGTCACCCGCGCCCCGAAATACCATGCCCCAGGGCAGCGATGGGTCGCTTACGCGGCCCCACAGTTCGCCGTTGATAAAGTTGCCCACGCGGCCCATCATCAGCCCTGTAGGTACGCAAGGGGCCACAAAGTCGGCCACTTGCAACAAAGGCCGCTTGCGCGAGTGGGCAAACCACGTCTCTGCCACCACCACACCCAGCATGCCGCCGTGAAAGCTCATGCCGCCCTGCCATACGTAAAAAATCTCCAGCGGGTGCGCAGCGTAGTAAGCGGGTTTGTAAAACAGGCAGTAGCCAAGGCGCCCGCCCAGCACCACGCCCATCACGCCGAGGAACAAAATGTCCTCCACGTCCTTGCGGCTCCAGGCCCCGGCGCCCTTGATGGATGCAAACGGCTCGTGCTGCAAGCGGCGAATGCCTAAAAACATGAACAAGGCGAAGGCGGCTAAATAGGTAAGGCCATACCAGTGGATCGCCAATGGGCCGAGTTGCAAGGCGATGGGGTTTATTTGGGGATGAATCAGCATGCCCGTATTGTGCATGCAATGCCGCATTGATTAAAATTTACCCAGCACGCTTACCGCAGTGGCCCTTCGAATGGTGACACGCGATATCCCGTTTTTGCTGGGCTTGCTTTGCCTTGTACGGGAGCAGGTCGGCGGCGCTACTTCAGCTCCGCGGCTGTCCCCCGTGCCGGCCCATGGCCGGCGACTCCTCCTTTATGCCGCTGCGCTGAAGTAGCGCCGCCGACCTGCTCCGGTGACGTGGTGGGTCATCAACCGTTGCACACCCAAGCTGCTCACAGCCCTGGTGCCCGATCCCCATGCTTTCGAACGCCAGCAAAATCGCAGGCTCTGCCCCACTACAATTGGCAGATTCTCTTGTCACTACCTAGCCACGCCATGACCAGCAAAATCATCCCCATCACCCCCCTGCCCCTGCGCTCCGCCAACATCACCGAGGGCAAGGCCCGCGCGCCCAACCGCTCCATGTACTACGGCATGGGCTACACCGAGGCCGACTTTGGCAAGCCAATGGTGGGCGTGGCTAACGGGCACAGCACCATCACGCCGTGCAACAGCGGCCTGCAAAAGCTGGCCGACGCGGCCATTGCCGGTATTGAAGAAGCCGGTGGTAACGCGCAGGTGTTTGGCACGCCAACCATCAGCGACGGTATGGCCATGGGCACCGAAGGCATGAAGTATTCGCTGGTGTCGCGTGAAGTCATCAGCGATTGCATCGAAACCTGCGTGCAAGGCCAGTGGATGGACGGCGTGGTCGTCGTCGGCGGCTGCGACAAAAACATGCCTGGCGGCCTGATGGGCATGCTGCGTGCCAACGTGCCCGCCATTTACGTCTATGGCGGCACCATTTTGCCGGGCCGCTACAAAGACCAAGACTTGAACATCGTCAGCGTGTTTGAAGCCGTCGGCCAAAACGCCGCAGGCAATATGAGCGACGAAGACCTGCGCCAGATCGAGATGCGCGCTATCCCCGGCACCGGGTCGTGCGGCGGCATGTACACGGCCAACACCATGTCGAGTGCCTTTGAGGCGTTGGGCATTTCGCTGCCCTACTCGTCCACCATGGCCAACCCGCACGACGAGAAAATGAACTCGGCCAAAGAGTCGGCCAAGGTACTGATCGAGGCGATTAAAAAAGACATCAAACCGCGCGACATCGTGACCAAAAAAGCGATTGAAAACGCCGTCGCCGTCATCATGGCTACGGGCGGTAGCACCAACGCCGTGCTGCACTTTTTAGCCATCGCCCACACGGCGGGTGTCGAGTGGACGATTGATGATTTTGAGCGCATGCGCAAAAAAGTGCCTGTTTTGTGCGACTTGAAACCTTCTGGCAAATACCTGGCCGTGGACCTGCATTTGGCAGGCGGCATCCCCCAGGTGATGAAAACCTTGCTGGCCGCAGGCATGCTGCACGGCGACTGCATCACCATCACCGGCCAGACCATTGCCGAGGTGCTGAAAGACGTTCCCGCCGTCCCGCGCGCTGACCAAAACGTGATTCGCCCGATCGACAAACCGATGTACAAAGAAGGCCACTTGGCTATTCTCAAGGGCAACCTCAGCCCCGAAGGCGCCGTCGCCAAAATCACCGGCCTGAAAAACCCGGTCATGACCGGCCCCGCCAAATGCTTTGACGACGAGCAAACCGCCCTGCAGGCGATTTTGGCAGGCGAAATTACCCACGGCGACGTGATGGTGCTGCGCTACCTGGGCCCCAAAGGCGGCCCCGGCATGCCCGAAATGCTGGCCCCCACCGGCGCGCTGATTGGCGCTGGCATGGGCGAGACGGTGGGTTTGATTACCGACGGGCGCTTTAGTGGTGGCACCTGGGGCATGGTAGTGGGCCACGTGGCGCCCGAGGCGGCTGAGGGCGGCAATATTGCGCTGATCCAAAACGGCGACAGTGTCACCATCGATTCCAAGCAACTGCTGTTACAACTGAACGTGTCGGACGCCGAATTAGCCGTGCGCCGAGCCGCATGGAAGAAGCCCGCCCCGCGTTACACGCGCGGCGTGCAGGCCAAGTTTGCGTTCAATGCGTCCAGCGCGTCCAAAGGCGCGGTGCTGGACAACTTCTAAGCCGGGCTTTTTAGCGCGCTACGCACAAAAATAGCGGGCCAAACCCGCTATTTTTACTATTATTTTAATAGCACATTGTGCTATATTCCATTGGGCTAAAGGCCTATTTCATCACCTAAACGTGCTGCGTTAGCGCTTTTTATTGCCCAAGCCAAGGGCATCGCGGTTTTTCTCTAAGCGCTGTTTTTTGCGCAGATCCATCTTCTCTATCGCCTTCTTTTTGCTGTGACCGGACCAATCGACCCATGCCCACCACAGGGCGGTCAAAATAAATGGTCCGGCAAATATATACCAGTGCTCCAGCCAGTCCAGGCGGCCCACGGGGCCAATCTCCAGGTACTTCAACAACAAAAGGACAAGGCCTAAACCTAATAAATACATGGTCTGCTCCGGCAAGTTAGGTGGGTATGGTAGGGACTAAGAACAGGATTGAGGCAGAAAAAAGCGGATATTTGCCATAAATTCAATTCATTGGGCCTATTTAAGGGCACTATGCACAAATTTAACGACTCCTAAGGTTTTAGAGCCCGCTTTTGCCACCGCGTCAACGCCAAGCACTAGAATTGCGTTATGTTCTGTATCCGATGCGTTGCATCTTACACCGCTTGGGTGTTTTAAAGGAAGACAATGAAACTCAAACTCGTAGCTTTTGCAGCCCTGACCAGCGCCCTTACCTTGGTAAGCGCCCCCGTGTTTGCCGACCAAGCTTTGGCTACCGCCAAGAACTGCATGGCTTGCCATGCTGTCGACAAAAAAATGGTTGGCCCAGCTTACAAAGAAGTCGCCGCCAAGTACAGCGGTGATGCGGATGCGGTTAAAAAATTGGCCGTCTCTATCCAAAAAGGCAGCACCCCCGGCAAAGGCAACTGGGGCCCCGTGCCCATGCCCGCCAACACGCAAGTAAGCGAAGCAGAAGCCGCCAAACTGGCTGCTTGGGTACTGGCGCAGAAGTAAGCTTTTAAACGCCCTCTGGCCTAGCCTTCAGTGGCTTGCCTGCAGCAAAAAGCCACCGCATACGGTGGCTTTTTTATTGGCGCAAACCTGGCACGGTTTGCTGCGGGTTTGCCGCTATGGCATCAGCCGCGCTTACGCCACCGGCCGGTCTAAATCAAACGCCTTGTGCAGGCCGCGCACGGCCAGCTCCATGTATTTCTCGTCGATCACCACCGAGGTTTTAATCTCGCTGGTGGAGATCATCTGAATGTTGATGCCCTCCTCGCTCAGTACACGGAACATTTTGCTGGCAACGCCCACGTGGCTGCGCATGCCAATGCCAACGATAGACACTTTGCAAATCTTCGCGTCGCCCACCACTTCTTGCGCGCCCAGCGAAGGTACCACTTTGCCTTTGAGCAAATCCATGGTCTTGGCAAAATCGTTGCGGTGCACGGTAAAGCTGAAGTCGGTTTTGCCGTCTTTGGAGAGGTTCTGGATAATCACATCCACGTCAATATTGGCATCGGCCACAGCCCCGAGAATTTGGTAGGCAATGCCCGGCTTGTCGGGCACGCCCAGGACAGAAATTTTGGCTTCGTCGCGGTTAAAAGCGATGCCCGATACGATGGCTTGTTCCATTTGCTCGTCTTCCTCAAAAGTGATCAGGGTGCCGGACGCGGCTTCCTCGTCGATGTTGATGTCCCACGGGGTAAAGCTGCTCAGCACGCGCAGCTTGACCTTGTATTTACCAGCAAATTCGACCGAGCGAATCTGCAAAACCTTGCTGCCCATCGACGCCATTTCCAGCATCTCCTCAAAGCTCACCGTCTTCAGGCGGCGCGCCTCGGGCACCACACGCGGGTCGGTGGTGTACACACCGTCCACGTCGGTGTAGATCAGGCATTCAGCGGCTTTCATAGCAGCGGCCACGGCTACCGCCGAGGTGTCGCTACCGCCACGGCCCAGGGTGGTGATGTTGCCGTCCGGGTCCACACCCTGAAAGCCAGTGACGATCACCACTTTGCCAGCAGCCAAATCGGCGCGCACTTTGGTGTCGTCAATTGACTCAATACGCGCCTTGGTGTGGGCATTATTGGTTTTGATGGGCACTTGCCAGCCCGCGTAGCTGACGGACTCCAGGCCCTCGGCTTGCAGGGCAATGGCCAGCAGCGCGCTGGATGCCTGCTCGCCGGTAGCGGCCAAGGCGTCCAGCTCGCGGTTAAACGCGTCGGTAGACTTGGGCGGGGCCAACTCTTTGGCCAAGGCCAGCAGGCGGTTGGTCTCGCCACTCATGGCGCTAGGCACCACCACCATTTGGTGGCCTGCACGCGCCCATTTGGCTACGCGTTTGGCGACGTTTTTGATGCGCTCGGTGGAGCCCATCGACGTGCCGCCGTATTTATGAACAATTAAAGCCATTTTTATGGAAATTTAGAAGAACAGAAGCGCTGATGCACCAGATTTTTGCCGCCCCAGCAGAGGCATTTGGCAAAGCCTTCGATTATAGCGAGGCGCAGGTAGGCCCCTAGGGTAAATACCCAAGCACCTCGCCTTGGCGCTCGACAAAGCCCGTAGCCACCTTGATGCGGATGTGTTTGCCGCGATTCGTACACGCGGCAACCTGGCTTTGCAGCTCGTCCAATTGCGCAGCGCTAGGGGCCACGCCGTGGGTGGTTTTTAGCCAATAACGCAAAGCATTGGCCTGGCGTTCTGCGCTAAGGTTTTGCAGTGCGGCAATGCGCGGCGGATCACCCATATGCGCTATGTCTTCCATAGCTACTTGTGCAAGTACCACTTGGGCTTGGGCCGCATGGCGTGCCGAGCGGGCAAAGGTTTCCCGAAACTGCGGAAAAGCCGCTTGCAAAGCGGGCATCAAGGTATGCCGAATGCGGTTACGGGTAAATTGCACGTCCAAATTGGTCGGGTCTTCTATCCACCCCTCCCCTACATGGGCGCTACCCGGATGCCGCGCCCGCAGACCGCGCGCGGCCAGCCAAGCCCGAATCTCCGGCCCGGGCACCTCCAGCAAAGGCCGCACAAACTCCAGCCCATCCCGCTGCCAACGCGCAGGCATGGCCGCCAAACCCGGCAGCCCCGCCCCGCGGCTCAGCGCTAGCAGCAGCGTCTCCACCTGGTCATCCGCGTGCTGCGCAATCACTATAGTTTTAATAGCTGCCTGTGCTATATTCTGTTGGTCTAGCGCCTGATTTAGCTCCAAAACCTTGGCTGACAACGCCCCATACCGCGCCCGCCGCGCCGTGTCTTCTGGGCTGTCGCCCAACGCGTTGCGGGCTTGCACATGCACTACATGCAAAGGCACTTTCAAAGCATCGCAAAAGGCTTGGCAATGCGCCGCAAAATCATCCGCCGCCGCCTGCAAGCCGTGGTGGACGTGGATAGCCTGCACTTGGCCAGGGAACTGCTCGACACACGTCAGTAGCAGCGCGGTCGAATCCGCGCCGCCGCTGTAGGCGACGGCGATGGGGGACGTAAGGTTTAGCTCCAACATTTCAATATGAGTGTGACTATATGCATTGGATGCTTGAAGAGCAGAACTCCAAAGGTGTAAAGAATCAGCTCTTGCGCAATGACAACAGCAAATAGTAAAAGATGCCCAGAACGGCAAATACAAAAAATTTAAGTCTTACTGCCATCCATAAAATGTCGCTGTTCTCAGGCAAAAATATGACTGCGTCTTCTGGATTTTTGCTATTAACAGTAATCAAAGCGCAATCTGCCATCGCACGCAAGCGATCATTCCTTGCTGCCACAACAGACGTATCGCCCGATTTGACGTACTCATACGAAGCGGGCCACACGGTTGTGCCCACATACGATTTTCCAGAATGCGTATATCGATACGTCGCGGAAGAGTACCAGTGCTGCATCCTACCTTGCCCGCCCATTCCTACCGTGGGTTTAGCAGCAACCTCATCGATATGAGCGCAAACTCTTTCTCCTGATATTCGATATTTATAAATATCCCGAACCGTATACCCAGTGTCGAGACATGCAAGTCCAAACGTCAAAAACATTACTAATCTGACAAAGGCACGCAAACCGCTCATATCCGGAATTCAGGATCAGGTCTTCCCATTTTAAAATCTGCACCAACAACTAAATAAGCAACATTACTCGCAACACCATTTTTCGGAAATAAACCCATGATAGCCCCAGTCAATAGGGCACAAGCAGCTATTATTATCATAGTTATCCCTGCTTAGAAAAGCTCATCGTCAGTTCTGTCGCTCAGCACTCGGCGAATAGTTTTAGGGTTGCGCCTTCCGTCGAGGATGGCGGCGACGAACACAGTCAATCCATCAAATTGGTAGTAGATAGAAAACGGAAACCGTTTGGACGATGTGCGGTACAAACCAAGATGCGACTTGGGATGAATGCCGCCGTACAGCCCCAGCGATTCAATGTCTGAGGCCAGGCATTGCAAAAAATAATCACCTACCCCTGCTTCGCGTGCCTCGTAAAAAGAGAAGCCTTCCAGCAGGTCATCGCCCGCTGAAGGGGCAATTTGCACTTTATGCATGCAAGCGGGTCTGCTTGATCTGTGCGGCTTTGGCGAAGATCAGGGCTTTGGCTTCGTCCCAGGCCATAGTTTTACCTGCTTCAATTTCGCGGACGCGCTCGGTCAATACATCGGCGTGCCAGGCAGGGCTGGGGTCGTAGGCCGCGTCGTGGGTGAGTGAGTCCCACAATACTTCCATGGCCTCCAGGCGTTGCGCAAGGGGCAGTTTGGTTAATTCGGCCATGTCCATGATGAAGTCCCTATGTCAATAAAGGAGTGCGTTGGTAGACGAACCCTCGCTGTAGTATCTATTGTGCGATATTTTGGCGCAATAAATTTAGTAAAGTTAGGGTCACCCATTTCCCATTTTTAAATACCTTTCTAAACTGGGCAGCTCAACGTTGCCCGTAACATTAACTTGGGGTAGTAAACCAATAACGGCGCCCGCTAATAGGTCATCAATTGATACTATTTTCATAGCGTCACCTTTGGATAAATATTCAACTCACCAACCTCAACGCCACCAGCTGCGCTATGCGTTCAAAGTCACGATCTTTGGCTAACAGGGGCAGACCATCGCGCAGGCACAGTTGCGCGATGATGCAGTCGATGGTGGAGCGGATGGTGTGGCCTTTGGCGCGGCATTGGCGGTACAGCTTGGCTGCCTGCGCGTAATCAGCCTGCGTGGGCTCGGTTACCCAGTCAAACGCTTGCAGTAGCAAAGCAATGCGTTTGGCCTCGGTATCGTTCTTGAGGCCCAACAAAATTTCGGTGTAAACCAAACCTGGTAATGCAATGGATTCGCCATCTTCGATAGCGCGGGCCAGGCGCTGGGCTTGCGCCGAAGGGTGCCCGTTGAAAAAATCAATCCAAACGGAGGTGTCAACAATCACAGTAACCCCAGCCTTTAGACTGGCTGTGTACCTGTGCGCGGGCTGCGTAACGTGTCTAAATCACCCTGCCAGGCCACCTTGCCGCGCAGCGCGAGCAGTTGCCGGCGTTTGAGCGCGCGCGACAGCTCTGCCAAGGCAGCGTTGACGGCGGCTTTTTTGCTGGCAAACTGGCCTAGGTCCATGACTTGGTCTAGGACATCACTGTCTAATTCAATGTGGGTGCGCATAAAGTTCCTTCTTTCATGTGCATGAAATTTTTTATTTTATGCACATAATTTTATCAAAAAATGATGCCTCTTGGGCGAGGAACCGTTCAGATGAGAGTTCTATCGCAAAGCCGCCAGCGCCGCCTCGGGCGCGTGGTGCAGCACTTTTAGCAAAGCCTTGGCTGCGCCAGTAGGGCTGCGCTTGCCTTGCTCCCAATTACGGATGGTGTCTATGGGCACTTCAATACGCGCAGCCAACGCTTGTTGGGTCAAGCCCAAGCGCTCACGTACGCGGCGTGCGTAGTGGGCGGCATCTTGCGCGGCGGCGGCGTCGTCTTGGGCGGCCTGGGCTGCAATTTGCTTTGCTGTGGTGCTATCTAGTTTTGCTTTGTTGACACGGCCCACTTTGTCAGGGCTGGACAACGGCTTAAGACTGATCTTGGTAACTGTCATAGCGCTTCCTTTCTCGGGCGTTGGCCTTGCGGGCCGAAATAATACGAAATACGCTGCCTCGCGGTGTATACACCAAGCTCAGCAAGCGCTCTTGCACCATGCCTAGCAGCACAAACCGTGGTTCGCCATAGTCATAGCGCGTCCATTTGCACCACCCGCTGCGCATCGAGAAAAGCATGCGCTGCGTATACAAAATCAAACCCGCGCTCAAGCAAACAGAGTTCACTTTTGGCATCGTCGAACTCAAAATTCATGGATTGAAGTGTAGGCCAATGGCCTACTTATGTCAAGTAATATTTGGGAGCCATCCAGCCCAGCCGCGCAGCGCTTATAGGGCGATCACCCACCCAAAACACTTCCCAACTTGAGCCCGAGCGCGCCAGCTACCGCCGCCCCCGACTCTTTCTTGCCACCCTCAGCCTTGGCCTTGAGCACCTCCACATGCCCGCCCTGGGCCGACACGGTAAAGCTGACGTCGCTGATCTTGGTGACTTCGGCGACATGGCCTTCTACGTCTTTGAAGCGGCGAAAAATGCTTTTGGTGGCGTCAAAAATTTGTATTTTTTGGCCTTCAAAGCTGGTCCAGGCGCCGGGGGCGGGGTTGCAGCCGCGAATCAGGTTGTAGACCACGTCCACATGGCTGTGCCAGTTGATGCGCGATGCATCCTGGCGGCACCAGCCTTCGTAGGTGGCCAGGCCTTCGTTTTGGTGGTGCTCGTGGTGATCGCCCTTCACCACCAGGTCGGCGGCCTCCAGCATGGCCTGCACGCCCAGGGGGAACAGGCGGTCAAAGTACACGCTGCCCAAGGTGTCGTCGGGGCCGATGGGAGTGCGTTTTTGCAAAATGACGGGGCCTTCGTCCAGGCCGTCGGTGGGGCGAAAGATGGTCAGGCCCGTCTCGGTGTCGCCCCGGATGATGGGCCAGTTGATGGCGCTGGGGCCACGGTAGCGCGGTAGCAGGGAGGGGTGAAACTGGATCATGCCGTGCTTGGGGATTTGCACCATCTCTTGCGGCACAAATTGCAGCACAAAAGCCATCACGCCCAGGTCGGCTTCCAAGCTTCGCAACGCGGCCTGTGCCTCAGCGCTGCGCAGGGACGCAAACTGAAAAAAGGCAATGCCTTTGTCTTGCGCCACCACCTGAAATGGATCGGCCTTGCCGCTGGCGCTGGCGGGTGCGCCAAACACGCCCACCACGGTGTCGCCGCGCGCTAAAAACGCCTCCAGCACGGCTTTGCCAAATTCTTGCTGGCCGATGATCGCCACACGCATACCTTGTTCCTCGTTGTTGTACTTTGTACTGATACTGACTCTACTGCGTATCATCGCATGACTGCCCGGCTGCGTAGGCGAAGCGGCTGGCATTTTGTTACCTCTTGCGCAAGGCGCGGGTGGCTGGCAACTGCACAATGGGTTGAACTCCACTCCACTGCAAGCATTGCCCTATGAACCCATCGCCTGTCATGTCGCTTAGCGCCCGTTGGTGCAGCGGCGCTCTAGCCGCGCTGCTGTGCGTTGGCTGCTCTACCACCGGCAAACCCGCAAGCCCTGCAGCCGGTGCGCCCACTGGCCCGCCAGCCGGCACCACCACCCCGGGCAGCCCTAGCAGCGCGCCCTTGATTGAACGCCCTTCTGCGGGCGCTACGGCGCTGCGCCAAGGCGTGGCAGCCTTTGAGCTGGGCGAATACCGCCTGGCAGAAAACAAACTGGCGGAAGGCTTTAAGCAAGGCTTGACGAACACGCCCGACATTTTGCGTGGCTATAAAACGCAAGCTTTTGTGTACTGCGTAACAGCGCGCACCGCGCAATGCGAAAAATCATTCGACGCGGCTTTTGGCATCGACCGAAAATTTAACCTCACTGCCAGCGAGCGCCAGCACCCGGTGTGGGGCCCGGTGTTTGCCAAAGTACAAAAGCGCTATGTGTCTTAGCGGCCCGCACTAGCGGCGTACGTTAGCGGCGTGGGCGTCAGCAGCGGTACTACTTGTTGTCGGCCTTGGTGTCGGTATAGCGGCCAAAACTTTGCAGCTTGGCATAGCGCTTGTCCAGCAGCTCTTTGACCTTGAGGTCGCTGACCTGGCGGTAGGCGTCGTTCAAGCCGCGCTTTAAAAACGCCGCCATTTGTTTGTAGTCGCGGTGCGCGCCGCCAACTGGCTCGCTGATGATTTTGTCGATCAAGCCAAGGGCTTTCAGGCGGTGGGCCGTGATGCCCAGTTGCTCGGCGGCGTCTTGGGCTCGATCAGAGGTTTTCCACAAAATGCTGGCGCAGCCTTCAGGGCTGATCACGCTGTAGATGGCGTATTGCAGCATCAGCACCTGGTCGGCCACACTGATGGCCAGCGCGCCGCCAGAGCCGCCCTCGCCGATGATGGTGGTGATGATGGGCACCTCCAGCTGGGCCATCTCGAAAATGTTGCGGCCAATGGCTTCGCTCTGGCCGCGCTCTTCGGCGTCCATGCCGGGGAAGGCGCCGGGGGTATCTACAAAGGTGAAGACGGGTAGTTTGAATTTCTCGGCCGTTTTCATCAAGCGCAGGGCCTTGCGGTACCCTTCGGGGCGCGCCATGCCAAAATTGCGCAGGCTGCGTTCTTTGGTGTCACGGCCTTTTTGATGCCCTAGCACCATGCAGGCATTGCCGTTAAAGCGCGCCAAGCCACCCACAATGCTCTGGTCGTCCGCAAAGTGGCGGTCGCCGTGCATCTCGACGTAGTCGGTAAAGCATTCGTTGACGTAATCCAGCGTGTAGGGCCGCTCGGTATGGCGGGCAATCTTGGTGATCTGCCACGGCGTAAGGTCGCTGTAGATGTCCTTGGTCAGCTGCTGGCTTTTTTTGGCCAGCTGGTCGATCTCTTCGCTGATGTCCACCGCACTTTCGGTTTGCACGTAGCGCAGCTCGTCAATTTTGGTTTCCAGGTCGGCAATCGGTTGCTCGAAGTCTAAAAATACTTTTTTGGCCAATGTCGGCTCCTTGGCATTACAACGTAGCGAAGTTTAAACCTGTTTGCGCAAAATTCAAGGCTTGACAGGGGTTACAAAATTCAGGCCTAAACCATGGCTACGCTGGGTGAATGGGGTCAATAGTCTACGGGCAGCGGGTCCAGCGAGCGCCACAGGTACCAGGTAGCCACGCTGCAATACGGCGCCCAGGCCGCAGCCACCTCCCGAATTTCGCTGCGGCTGACGGCTTCGCCAGAAAAATAGCTTTGGCTGATCCCATTAATCAGGCCCACATCGTCCAGCGGCAACACGTTGGGCCGCATCATGTGGAAAATCAAAAACATCTCCGCCGTCCAGCGGCCAATGCCGCGAATGGCCACCAGCTCGGTAATGATGGCCTCGTCGTCCATGCCGTCCCAGCTCTTGACGTGCAGGGCACCGCTGTCAAAGTGCAACGCCAGGTCCACCAAGTACTCGATTTTGCGGGCCGACAACCCTGCCGCGCGCATGTCGTCCACCTTGAGCTTGAGTACCGCTGCGGGGTTGAGTTTTTTAGGCAGCGCGGCAAAGCGGTCCCAAATGGTTTGCGCCGCTTTAACGCTGATTTGCTGGCCCACAATGCTGCGCGCCAGCGTGATGAAGGGATCGTTACGGCTTTGCAAACAGGCTTCGCCAAACTGAGGAATCAGGCGCTTCATCACCCGGTCTTTTTTGACCAAATGCTTGCGGGCGTCGTCCCAATAGACCGGAGGGGCAGCAGTATTTACTATAGTTTTCATAGCTGCTTATGCTAAATTCTATTGGGCTGCAGCCCTAATTTGCTTATAAATATCACTTCTGAGCCTCCCACGTGGTGCCCGTGGGCGAATCTTTGAGCACGATGCCTTGGGCCAGCAGGTCTTTGCGAATTTGATCAGCGCGGGCGAAGTCTTTGGCGGCTTTGGCGGTGGCGCGTTCGGTGATCAGCATTTGTATTGCCGCGTCGTCCAAGCCAGCACCGGCCTGCAAATACGCTTTGGGATCACCTTGCAAAATACCCAGTACACCACCCAGCGCCTTGAGCAGCCCCGCCAGCTCAGCCGACTTGCTGCGGTTTACCTCGACAGCCAAATCAAACAGTACCGCCACAGCCTCTGGCGTGCTGAAATCATTGTCCATTGCGGCTTTGAATTTGGCTGCGACAGGGTGGCCCCAGTCAATCGTTGTTGCTGCGGGCTCCACCAAATCCAGCGCGGTGTACAGGCGCTTTAGTCCCAGGCTGGCGTCATCCAGGCCCGAATCGCTAAAGTTAAACGGGCGACGGTAATGCACCCGCACCATAAAGAAGCGGATCGTTTCGCCGTCGTAGCTTTTCAGCACATCCTGGATGGTGAAAAAATTACCCAGCGACTTGCTCATTTTCTCGCCGTCCACATTCAAAAAACCGTTGTGGATCCAGTACTTAGCAAATGGCTTGCCATTGGCCCCCTCGCTCTGGGCAATTTCGTTTTCGTGGTGCGGAAACTGCAAATCAGCGCCGCCGCCATGGATGTCAAAAGTCTCGCCCAGCAAAGCGCAGGCCATGGCCGAGCACTCGATATGCCAACCCGGGCGGCCTGGGCCAAAGGGCGAGGCGTATTTGGCGTCTTCAGGCTCGGTGGGTTTGGCCGCTTTCCACAGCACAAAGTCCAGCGGGTCTTCTTTGCCGTCCAGCACCGCCACGCGCTCGCCAGCGCGCAATTGGTCCAGCGACTTGCCGCTTAGCTTGCCGTAGCCCGGCATTTTGCGCACAGCAAAGTTCACGTCGCCAGCGTCAGCGCCACTCTTGGCCTGGTAGGCCAGGCCCTTGTCAATCAAGCGGGAAATCATGCCCGTCATCTGCGGCACATAGTCGGTGGCGCGCGGCTCGTGCGTGGGGGGCTCCAGATTTAGCGCACCCAAGTCACGGTGCATGGCAGTAATCATCTCGTCGGTCAGCGCGCGCAGGCTGATGCCGCGCTCGAGCGCACGCTTGATGATTTTGTCGTCAATATCTGTGATATTGCGCACAAAAACGACGCTGTACCCACTGGCTTTTAGCCAGCGCTGCACGATGTCAAAGGCCATCATCATGCGGGCGTGGCCCACATGGCACAGGTCATAAATCGTCATGCCACAGACGTACATACGCACTTGACCGGGAACGAGAGGGGAAAAATCTTCCAGCGCACGCGACAGCGTGTTGTAGATGCGAAGGCTCATAGGGGAACTTGGCGCTTGGTATTATGGGTTCAACGGCGTAGGGGTTTAAGCGTGATTGGACCCAGAATTAACCGAAAGCCATTAGCCAGCCGCTACAATGCTGCTCAGTATACGGCCCAATTCTTGGGCTTGCCAAGCTCGTTTCGTTTCAAAGAGGTTCTATGCTATTTGTAAAGACACCCGTCAAGCCATTGTTACCCCGTGCGGTAGGTGCATCGCTGTCTGCCACGTGTTTAGCCGTGTGTCTGCTGGCTGCGGGCGCCGCCCACGCCGATGATTATTCGGACGTTAACCGCATGCTGCGCGCCGGCCAGGTGGCCGAGGCCAGCGCCAAAGCCGACCAGTTTTTAGCCACCAAACCCCGCGACGCGCAAATGCGCTTTTTAAAGGGTGTCATCCTGACGGAGCAAAACAAGCCCATCGACGCCATCAGCTCCTTTACCAAGCTGACCGAAGACTACCCCGAGCTGCCTGAGCCCTACAACAACCTGGCCGTGCTCTACGCTGGCCAAAGCCAGTTTGACAAAGCCCGCGCCGCGCTGGAAATGGCCATCCGCACCAACCCCAGCTACGCTACCGCGCACGAGAACTTGGGCGACGTGTATGCCAAGCTGGCCAGCCAAGCCTATAGCAAGGCTTTGCAGCTAGACAACACCAACACCGGCGTGCAGCCCAAGCTGGCTTTGATTCGTGACCTGTTTGCAGCGCCGGGCGTGAAGGGCCAACGCCCTGTGGCAGCAGCCACCCCGGTAGCGCCGCAGCCAACCACCCCAGTGGTGACGCCGCCGGTGGCTGTTGTCAAGCCACCGGCACCACCGCCAGTAGCAACGCCGGCACAACCGCCTGCAACGCCCCCCGTAGCCGTCGTCAAGCCGCCAGCGCCACCAGCTACCCCGCCAGCACCGGCCAGCACGGGTAACGCCGAGCAAGAGGTCAGCGCTGCCGTGCAAAACTGGGCTGCCGCCTGGAGCGCCAAAAACACCGGTGAGTATCTCAATGCCTACGGCAAAGAGTTCGACGCACCCGGTGGCCGCAAAACATGGGAAGAAGAGCGTAAAAAGCGCATTGTTGGTAAAAACAAGATCAGCGTTAAACTTGAAAACTTGGTCATCAGTGTGAACGGCGGCAAAGCCCAGGCGCGCTTTAGGCAAGAGTACAACGCCGACGCGCTGTCGGTGACGAGCCGTAAAACCTTGGATCTGGTTAAATCCGGCGACCGCTGGGTGATTGTCAAAGAAACTACCGGTACTTGATGGGTCGCCAACGGTTTGGCCCTGGCGGCTTGGGTATCAAAAATGTGATTGTGTGGCAGGGCGAGTGATTTGTATGTTTTTGTCTTTGCGCCCTAGATGGGTTGCGCTGCATGCTGCAGTCTTGGCATGCCTGCTGGTCTGCACCCCTGCGGCGGCCACCAAACCGCTGCGCCCCGGCAAAGCTGGGCCTGCCGCCAAAGCCAAAGGCTACGACGCCGAGGCGCGGCTGATCCAGATTTACCAGCGCATTGGCCAAGCCCAAACACGCGAGGCCTTAAAGCTGGCCGACCAGTTGGTCAAAGACCACCCCAACTTTGCACTGGCGCAGCTGGTGCATGGCGACCTGCTCAACGCGCAAACCCGGCCCCTCAAAACCATGGGCGATATGTCCGAGGCGACGGCGCGCGCCGCCCCCGGCGTGCTGGGCGAGCTGCGGGAGGAGTCGGTCTTGCGCCTCAAGGCGCTGCGCGAGCGGCCGCCAGCGGGCATGGTGCCGTCGCAGTTTGTACACCTGCCCGCACGCAACAAGCACGCCATTGCGGTAGACGCCGCCCGGGCACGCCTGTACGTGTTTGAGAACACGCCCACGGGCATGCGGCTGGCGGCTGACTACTACATTTCGGTCGGCAAACTGGGTACCGAAAAGTCCCTCGAAGGTGACTTGCGTACCCCGCTGGGGGTGTACTTCATTACCAACACGCTGGCCCGCAAAACCCTGAAAGATTTTTACGGTGCCGGGGCGTTGCCCATTAACTACCCCAACCCGTTTGACCTGCGGCGCGGCAAAACCGGCGGTGGCATTTGGCTGCACGGCACGCCGTCCAACCAGTTTTCGCGCCCGCCCAAAGCCACTGATGGCTGCGTGGTCTTGTCCAACCCCGATTTAGAGCGCATTTTGTCCACGGTTGAAATCCGCACCACGCCAGTCATCATTGCACCCAGTTTGAAATGGGTCAACCCGGCGCAGAGCAACGTGGACAACAAGGCCTTTGACGAGGTATGGAACCAATGGCGTGCCGCCAAGGCCAGCACCGACCTGACCCGCACCCTGGCTTTCTACACCAGCGACTTCAATAACTACGGCAAAAGCCTGGCTGACTGGACCAAAGTACTGCAAGCCGAGCTGGCGCAAACCAAAGGCCGCAGCGTAGAGGCCAAAGACGTGTCGGTGCTGCACTGGGCCGACAACGCGCAAAGCGCCACCATGGTTGTTACATTTTCGGAGGTGCGCGCAGGCAGCACCACGGGCAGCACCAAGCGACAATACTGGCTGCGCTCGCCCAGCGCCACGCAAAACCAGTGGAAGATATTTTTTGAAGGAGTGATTGGATAATGTCCCAGCGTTTTAGCCTTTTTCGCCGCCTAGCCCTTGTAGCAATGGCACAAGCAGCTATTATTTTTGTAGTGCCTACGGCGTTTGCGCAGGCCGCTGCACCCAAGGTCAAGTTAGCCACGTCGATGGGTGACATTGTGGTGGAGCTGTACCCCGACAAAGCGCCCAAAACGGTAGAGAACTTTTTGCAGTACGTGAAAGACAAACACTACGACGGCACCGTGTTTCACCGCGTGATCAGCACCTTCATGGTGCAAGGCGGTGGATTTGATGCCAAGTACGAGCAAAAACCGACCCGCCCGAACATCCCCCACGAGGGCCGCGAGGCACTGGCCAAGGGACTGAAAAACACCGTGGGTACCTTGGCCATGGCCCGCACCAATGACCCGCAGTCTGCCAGCAGCCAGTTTTTTATCAACACCGTCGACAACGCTTTTCTGGACCCCACTTTGATCCCCGACGGCGACCCGGTGCTTAACTTCAGCTACCAAGGCCGCACCTACCCCAGCACACCCCGCGCCAACCTGCTTGGCGCTGGCCAGCTGTGGGGCTACACGGTGTTTGGCAAAGTGGTACAAGGCATGGACGTGGTTGAAAAAATCAAAGCCGCGCCCACCGGCGCTGGCGGCCCCTTCCCTACCGACGTGCCTAAAACACAGATCAGCATCATCTCTGCAACCCTTTTGAAGTAAATACCGAGAACCACCATGGCAAACCCCCAAGTCGAACTGCACATCGCCGGCCACGGCACCATCACACTGGAACTGAACGCCGACAAAGCGCCCAAGTCTGTCGCCAACTTTTTGGCCTACGTCAAGTCGGGCCATTACGACAACACCGTGTTCCACCGTGTGATTGACGGCTTTATGGTGCAGGGCGGCGGCTTTGAGCCTGGCATGACGCAAAAGCCCGTGCTGGACGCTATCGACAACGAAGGTAACAATGGCCTGAAGAACGATAAATACACGGTAGCCATGGCGCGCACGCAAGAGCCGCACTCGGCCACCGCGCAGTTTTTTATCAACGTTGGCAATAACGACTTTTTAAACCACACGGCGCCCAGCCGCCAAGGCTGGGGCTATGCCGTGTTTGGCAAAGTCATCTCGGGCACCGAGGTGGTGGACGCCATGCGCGCCGTTAAAACAGGCCGTAAAGGCTTTCACGACGACGTCCCCATGGACGACGTGGTGCTGACCAAAGCCGTGGCATTGTAAACACGCATTGGTGGGGCACGCAGCAAGCTCTTACGCACATTACCTGTATGCCCACACCGCCTGCACCCACCGCCGCCCAGCCTGCGCACCCGCTTGGTCAGATGCCGGCGCTGCCGGTTTTTCATGAGTTGCGTGCGCCCTCAGACTGGCGCACCATCGACTTCATCTCCGACCTGCATTTGCAGGAGAGCGAACCGGCCAACTTTTTAGCCTGGCAGCGCTACCTGGAAACCACGCCCGCTGACGCCGTTTTTATCCTGGGTGACTTGTTTGAGCTGTGGGTGGGCGACGACGTGATGGGGCAGGAAGGCCATAGTTTTGAGGCCCGGTGCCGCCATGCATTGCACCACTGCGCCATGGACACCACGCTGTACTTTATGCACGGCAACCGCGACTTTTTAGTCGGCAACGTTTTTTTGCAAAGCTGCGGCGTGCACGCCCTGCAAGACCCCACAGTGCTGGTTTTTGGCAAGCAACGATTTTTGCTCAGCCATGGCGACGCACTGTGTTTGGCCGACACCGATTACCAACAGTTTCGCACCCAAGTGCGCAGCCACGCGTGGCAAACCGCGTTTTTAGATCGCCCCTTGCAAGAGCGTTTGCAAATGGCCCGTGACATGCGCGCCCAGAGCGAGGCGCGCAAGCAGCAAGGCGGGCCGTGGGTAGACGTAGACCCGACAGAAACCCAGCGCTGGATGGACGCCAGCGGCGCCCACCACATGGTGCATGGCCACACCCACGAGGGTGTAGACCACCCGCTGACCAGCGCGCAAAGCCTGGGCGCCCACCCCGGCACCCGCCACGTGCTGTGCGACTGGCACGCCCAGGCAACCCCGCCGCGCGCCCAAGTGCTGCGCCTCTCCAGTGTGCACGGCGAGCAAGCTACCGTGCAGCGCCTGCCAGCCTAGCGCCGCCGCCTGGGTTACTGGCAAAGGCATGGTTGTTGGCGTGTTCAAGGGCATCTGGGCAAGGCTACGCAACGCCCGCCAGGCACGTACCCTCGAGCGCCGCGCCATCAGCGATACGGCATGGCACAGCACGCTGGCGGCGCTGCCGTTTGTGCAAGCACTGCCGGGCGACGACCTGGTACGCCTGCGCCGCCTGGCCAGCCTGTTTTTAGACCGCAAAGAATTCAGCGGTGCCCACGGCTGGGTGGTCACCGATGCGCAGGCCATCATGGTGGCCGTGCAGGCCTGCCTGCCACTGCTGCACATGGCACCCCCAGACCGCCCTGACCTGGCGCTGCGCTGGTATGACGGCTTTGTAGGCATCGTGCTGCACGCGGGCGAGGTGCGCGCGCGCCGTACCGAGCAAGATGCGGCTGGCGTAGTACACAGCTGGCAAGAAGACCTGACGGGTGAGGCCATGCAAGGGGGGCCCTTGACGCTGGCCTGGAGCGACGTAGCCGCCGCAGGCAGCACCGCAGCCGAGAGCTACAACGTGGTGATCCACGAATTTATCCACGTGATGGACATGCAGGACGGCCTGGCCAACGGCTGCCCGCCCATGCCCCTTGGCGCGCGCCGCGAGTGGCTGGCCACCCTACAAGCAGCGTTTGAAGCCTTCGGCGAGCAGGCCGCGCGCTGGGACCGGTTTGGCAGCTTGGCGGGCCAGCAACCCGTGCTGGACAGCTACGGCGCCAGCAGCATCGACGAGTTTTTTGCCGTCGCCGCCGAGGCCTATTTTGTCAGGCGTGCAGACTTTGCAACGGCCCATCCCGAGCTGTTGGCGCTGTTTGACGGCTTCTTCATTCGGCGTTTTTGACGTCTTTGCACTATTAATTTTATAGCTCCTTGTGCTATGCTTTATTGGGCTATCGGCCTAAAATGCCCTCTAAATATGCAGGGGCCTGCATCTAGCCAGGCCATGTGCTACGGGTGTTTGTACGCCCCGTTGCCAGTGCACCGTGTGTTACCACGCAGGCTCGTGTGTCCCGGGGGGCATGGCAGGCAGCGCCCACCTTAACTCTGCCCCCGACAAACGCGCACTATGGGTCAGGCTTGTGAGCGGCCCAAAACCGCTGGGCTCGGTGTACAGATACGGCTCCAGGCTAGGCTTGGCTATGCCGAACCCATGGTCTACGCGCCCTAGCGAGCGCAGCCACTGCCCCGTGCGGGCCAAGCTCAGGCGCACGTGGTACGCGCCGCCCTGCTCTTTTTGCTTTATCAACGCTGCCAAGGCGGCAAAGGCCATGAGGTAGCCAGTGGCGTGGTCCAGAATCTGCATCGGCAAGGCGCGTGGTGGGTCGCTGGCCAAATTCAGCCCAGCGGCGGCTGATTCATCGGCGTTCAGCCCTGTGGCGGTTTGCACCAGCGAGTCAAAACCCCGGCGCTGCGCCCACGGCCCGGTATCGCCATAGGCGCTGAGCGATACGTACACGATATGCGGGTTCATCGCCGCTACCTCCTCAGGGCCAAAACCCAGCGCCTGCAGCGCGCCGGGGCGGTAGCCTTGCACAAAGATGTCAGCACCGGCAATCAACTGGCGTAGCGCCGCCTTGCCCTGTTCGGTATGCAAATCAACCAAGGCTGAGCGCTTGCCGCGCGAGGTGTCAGCAATGGCTTCGATATTGGGCAGATGCGGTGCGTTAATTAGCAACACGTCAGCCCCATACGCTGCCAATGCGCGCCCGCATATGGGCCCCGCCAAAATGCGGGTCAGGTCTAACACCCGCAAGCCTTGCAGCGGCAAAGGCTTGGCCGTGCTTGCCAACTGCTTGGGGGCACTCCAACGTTGCTTTTGAGAAGATAAATGGCCACCAGCCCAATCAGATATGGCACAAGAAGCTATATTTTCAATAGCAAATAGCGATTCCGCAGCCAGCGCCTTGGCCTGCGGATGCGCCTGCCATTGCGCGTGTGTGCGCAGCGCGGCCACCACCAAGCCCCGCTCTGCGGCGGCTTGCTCAAAGTCTTCTGCGCGCCATGCTTGCAGCGCCCGCTCTACGTCGGCCTTGCTCGTCTGGTCGCCCGCTTTTAACCCGAGCAGTGCCAGGGCACCGTCACGGTGGTGTGCAAAATTGGCGTGAATGCGCACCCAGCCGTCTTGCGCACGGTAAGCGCCCGAATACTTGTCCCAAATATCCGGCACACGGCCATCAATGGCAAAGTGGGTAAGACATTCCAGCGCCGCGTGCTGCATGTCCACACCCACGGTATGCGCCGGTATACCGCGCAGCAAGCCCACCTGCGTGGCCGCCAACGCCGCCGCCGCAATGCTGGCTTGCGCGGCAGCACCTACTGCGAAGGACGATGGCAGCACAGGGTCGTGACCTGTGAGTGTGACGCGCTGCAAGGCATCGGCTGGCAATACGGCTTGTTGCCAAAGAGTGTCCAATGCCTGCTTTGAACTGACCATGGCGTTTCACTCTTGGCACAAGTAAGGCTGTGAATTTCCGAGACACTGTCTCGGAAATCTATGCCAATTTAATGCAGTTTCACACCCGTCTTGGCCTGCAGTGCTTCCATCGTCACACCCGGTGCCAGCTCTACCACTTTCAAACCCTGCTCGGTCACGTCCATCACGGCCAGGTCGGTGATGATGCGGTCCACCACGCCCACGCCGGTTAAAGGCAAGGTGCATTGCGGCAAAATCTTCATATCTTCGGTGCCGTCTTTCTTTTTGGCCACGTGCTCCATCAGCACGATGACGCGCTTGACGCCGGCTACCAAGTCCATCGCGCCGCCCATGCCTTTGACCATTTTGCCGGGGATCATCCAGTTGGCCAGGTCGCCTTTTTCGCTGACCTGCATGGCACCCAGAATGCTCAGGTTGATCTTGCCGCCGCGAATCATGGCGAAGCTGTCATGGCTGCCAAATATGCTGCTGCCTTTGATGGTGGTGACGGTTTGCTTGCCTGCGTTGATCAGGTCGGCGTCTACGTTGTCTTCCGTGGGAAAGGGGCCGATGCCGAGCATGCCGTTTTCACTTTGCAACCAAACTTCTTTGTCGGCCGGTACAAAGTTGGCCACCAGGGTGGGGATGCCGATACCCAGGTTCACATAGAAACCATCTTCGAGTTCGCGGGCCGCGCGCGCGGCCATTTGGTCTTGACTCCAGCTCATATCAAACTCCTGCCTTTTCGGTGATGGTTCTTTTCTCAATACGCTTTTCAGGCGTAGCATTGAGCACGATACGGTGCACGTAGATGCCCGCCAGATGGATGTCGTCGGGCGCCAGCTCGCCTACTTCGACGATTTTCTCTACTTCGACGATACAGATTTTTCCCGCCATGGCCACGGCTGGGTTGAAGTTGCGCGCCGTCAGATTAAAGCGCAGGTTGCCGCTTTTGTCGGCTACTGCGGCTTTGACGAAAGACACATCGGGCAGCAGCGCCCGCTCCATCACATAGGTTTCACCATCAAACTCACGCAGCTCTTTGCCCTCGGCCACCAGGGTGCCCACGCCGGTTTTGGTGAAGAAGGCAGGGATGCCTGCGCCGCCTGCGCGCAGCTTTTCGGCCAGCGTGCCTTGGGGGGTAAATTCGAGATCCAGCTCTTTGGCCAGGTACTGGCGCTCAAACTCTTTGTTCTCGCCCACGTAGGACGAGATCATTTTTTTGATCTGGCGGGTTTGCAGCAGCTTGCCCAGGCCAAAGTCATCGACCCCAGCGTTGTTGGAAATAGCGGTGAGGTTTTGCACACCGCTGTCTTTGATGGCGTCAATCAGCGCCTCAGGAATGCCGCACAGGCCAAAGCCGCCTACTGCGATGAGCTGGCCGTCTTGCACCACGCCCTTGATGGCCGCTTGCGCGGATGGGTAGATTTTGTTCACACAGGTCTCCTAAATTTACGGGCTGGCAACTGGCGTTACCATCTAACTTATTAAACTACGTATTGAACTACGTAGTTTTTCCTACTGCCTCTTTCGCCTTCACCAACCCTCGGCTATGGACAACGACACCCGCATTACCACCTCTATCGACTACCGGGCGGCCTTTGATTTTGCACCCATTGGCCTGGCCCTGTCACGCAACCGGCAAATGGTGGACTGCAACCAGGCCCTGTGCGACATGTTTGGCGCCAGCCATGCGCAACTGGCGGGCCAAAGCTTTGCTCTGCTGTACCCCAGCCTGGACGAATACGAACGCACGGGCGCGCGTATCGCGCCCATCTTGGGGCGCAACGGCCGCTACGGCGACGACCGGCTGATGAAACGGGTGGACGGGCAGATGAAAGGCGAGATATTTTGGTGCCACGTGACGGGCCGCGCGCTGAACCGCGCCGCGCCGCACGAGGCGGGTATCTGGAGCTTTGAAGATTTAAGCGCCAGCCGCGTGGCCAAAGCCGACCTGACCGCGCGCGAACGTGAGGTAGCCGCCTACATGCTGGAGGGCCTGACCAGCAAGCAAATAGGCAAAGTGCTGGCCATCAGCCACCGCACGGTAGAGATCTACCGCGCACGGCTGATGCGCAAATACCAGGCCAGCACCACCGCAGATTTGGTGCACAAACTGATGGCTGGGTAAACCAGAGATGCTGAACACTACTATAGTTTTAGTAGCTGCTCGTGCTATATTCTATTGGGCTAGATGCCTATTTTCTTACCAATAACACTGTATTGTGCTTACCATTGAACGTACCCGCTGGTTGCTGCTATGGCTAGGCCTGCCCTTGCTGGGGGTGGTGCTGTGGGACGTTTCGCCCGCCGACCGCGTGGTAGCGCATTGGTACGGCACGGCGCAAGGTTTTGCGCTGCAAGACAACTACTGGCTATCGCATATTTTGCACACCCGCGCTCGGCAAACGGGCGTTTTGCTGGGCCTGGCCTGCGTGCTGGCTATCTGGTGGCCAGTGGGGCCACTAGGGTTGTTACGCCGGTGCACGCGGCGCGAGCGCGTGTGGCTGGCCTGCATGGTGTGGGTGTGTGCGGCCGGCATTGCCACGCTGAAAGCCGCTAGCCACACCAGTTGCCCATCGGATCTGCAAGAGTTTGGCGGCGTAGCGCGCTATGTATGGCACTTTGCCATGGGTGGTGACGGTGGGCCGGGACGCTGCTTTCCGTCGGGCCACGCGTCTACGTTTTTCAGCTTTTTGCCAGTGTTTTGGCTACTGCGCCGCCACAATGCCCGCCGCGCCTGGCAGGTGCTGGCCGCTATGTGCGCGCTGGGCTTGGCGCTGGCGTGGGTGCAGGTAGTGCGGGGCGCCCACTACCCCAGCCATGTGCTGTGGACCATGTGGCTGTGCTGGGCCGCAGGGGTGCTGGCGTCCCCGTGGCTGGCGCCGCGCAGCCCAAGCGCCACTAAGCTGGCTGGTCAATAACCTCGGCCGCGCTACGAAACGCATCCACCGCCGCAGGAAAGCCGCAGTACACGCTGGCGTGCATAAAAATCTCTTGCAGCTCTTCCTTGGTCACGCCATTGTTTAAAGCACCGCGCACGTGGATTTTCAGCTCATGCATGCGGCCCAGGGCCACCAGCATGGAGACGGTGACGATGCTGCGGGTTTTCAGGCTAATGCCATCGCGCTGCCAGGTATTGCCCCAGGCGTGGTTAATCACCAGTTCTTGCAGCGGGCGGGTAAAGTCGGTCGACTTTTTCATCGCCCCTTGCACATAGTCTGCGCCCAGCACGGCGGTGCGGGTGGCCAGGCCTTTGTCGTATACAGAATCGGTCATTGAAAAAAACTCCAAAAATTGGGGGTGGTTAAAGGTGTTGTAAAACCTCATAATCATCGCACCAATATGCGCACCTGCGCCCCTTGCCCTGCCACGAAAGAGACTGCCCCCATGACCACCGCCCGTTACCCCACCCCCGACATCAACACCCTGCCCCACGACATCCGGGCGCGCATACTGGAAGTGCAGGAGAAAGCCGGGTTTATCCCGAATGTATTCGTCGCTTTTGCCCGCCGCCCCGCCGAGTGGCGCGCCTTTTTTGCCTACCACGACGCGCTGATGCTCAAAGAGCACGGCAACCTGACCAAAGGCGACCGCGAGATGATTGTCACCACCACCAGCGCCGCCAATAACTGCCTGTATTGCGTGGTGGCACACGGCGCCATTTTGCGCATTTACGAAAAGAAGCCCTTGGTCGCTGACCAGGTCGCGGTCAATTACCTCAAGGCCGACATCAGCCCGCGCCAAAAAGCCATGCTGGATTTTGCAATGAAGGTGTGCCTGCAATCTGACCAGATCAACGACGCAGATTTTGCGGCCCTGCATGCGCACGGTTTCGACGATGAAGACGCCTGGGACATTGCCGCCATCACCGCCTTCTTTGGCCTGTCCAACCGCATGGCCAGCTTCAGCGGCATGATGCCCAACCCCGAGTTTTACGTGATGGGCCGCATGCCGAAGCAGAAGTAAACGCTATATATTTAATAGCTCTTTGTGCCCTGCTATATTGGGCTTATGGCACTTTTTACCAACTAATTACCGCCTATGCACATTCCAGTAGCTCCCGCCTTTGTTGACACCGCGCCGCCTATGTCCATCCGCAAACTGGCTATAGACCTTAGCCAGGGCTTTGAGCGCCACTGGTTTGGTGGCGATGCGTTTCGCACAGCGTATTACAACGCGCTGTCAATGAGCTTTCCTGCGGGTGAGCAGTTATTCATTGACGCGTTGAAAAGCACCTTGGCGCTGTTACCCGATACCCCCGAGCATACCGAGCTGCGCCGCCAGTGCGCCGACTTTGCAGCGCAAGAGTCCACCCACCGGCACATCCACACGCAGTACAACGCCGCGCTGGAACAGCAGGGGCTTAAAAACCATGTAGAGCCACGCATCTGGGCACGGTTTAAAAGAGTAGAGCATTTGCTCACCCCGCGCCACCAATTGGCCGTCACCGCGGCTTACGAGCATTACACCGCCGTGTTTGCGCACATGACATTGGGCCAGCCGCAGATGATGGCCAGCGCATCGCCCGAGATGCGCAAGCTGTGGTGCTGGCATGCGCTGGAAGAAACCGAACATAAAGCCGTGGCGTTTGACCTGTACCAGGCTGCAGGCGGCAACTACCGCTGGCGGGTACGTTGGTTTTTGTTTGCCAGCGTTCAGTTTGCCGTGGACAGCCTGCGCCAAACCGTCAATAACCTATGGCACGACGGCACGCTGTTCAAGCCCAGCACCTGGTGGAGCGCAGCACAGTTTTTTTGCGGCCGCCCGTCGCGCGGGGGCGGCTGGGTATGGTTGACAACCAAGCCGTTACTGGCCTACCTGAAGCGCGACTTTCACCCGTGGCAGCAAGACAACCGCAGCACCGCGCAAACGTACGCAGACTTTCACGCCAGCGACTGGAAAGTGGTGCGCTAGCGCCGGTTAAACGGCATCTTACGCCGCTTTATTCGGCGGAATGGCGTAGGTGCCCACCACGTGGGCTACCGGGTCTGGGTTGCCTTCTGAATACAGCGATACCTCCCCCACCGCCAGCGTTTTGCCCAGTTTGAGTAGCTTGCAGTGGGCAATGATGTCGTGATCGGCCGATGGCTTTCGCAAGAAGTTGATGTTCAAGCTGGTGGTCACCGTCAGGGGCACGATGCCAATTTCGCCCAAAATGGCCACGTACAGCGCCACATCAGCAGAGCCCATCAGTACCGGCCCAGACACCGTGCCCCCGGGACGCAGTTCATCAATGCCTATTTTGTGCCGAATGGTGGCGGACATTTTGCCTACCGCCTCTACCGTGCACTTGCTTTGCGGGAATGCCTGCGCTAGAAATTCTGCGATGTGTTCTTTGGTGGCCAAGATTGTCTCCATTACGGTGTTACGAATACTGAGCACGTTAGCATAGTCTGCAAGTACAGTTTCTATGTATGGTGCACTACCAGCGCTTTGCACCAACACTGTGCGGGCTAATTGGCACGGTTCTCGCACTACTTAGGTGAAATAGTTCATTAAGGGTTTTGCATGTCAGGTTTTCGTACATTTTTAAAGAGTGGGCACGCACCCACCTTGGGCGCAGCGTTTTTTTACTTTGCTTGTTCTTGCTGTATTTGGGTAATGAACGGCGCCATGGCACCTTTCATCTCTGAGGCTTACCAGCTAACCGCAGCACAAAAGGGCGTGATGCTGTCTATCCCCATTTTTGCGGGCGCGCTGATGCGCTTTCCATTGGGCATACTGGCGCAGTATGTAGGGCGCAAAAACGCCACGCTGATTGAGATGGTGATGATCATGGTGGCCCTGCTGTTTGGCTACTTTGTTGTCGATTCCTATAGCAGCCTGTTGGTCATGGGCGCACTGCTGGGTATTGCCGGCGCCAGTTTTGGCGTGGCCTTGAGTCTGGGCTCAGGTACATTTCCGGCTAAATACAAGGGCCTGGCTATGGGCTTGGTAGGCGCCGGTAATGTGGGCACGGCGGTATCAGTTTTAGTCGCGCCGCCGTTGGCGCTGGCCTATGGCTGGCAAACCGTGTATGGGATGGCTGCCGTCTTCATGCTGTTACCGCTAGCGGCCATGATCGTGTTTGCACAAGAACCCCCCGACCTGGACAAACACGCCAGCTTTAAAGAGCACATTGCGTGTTTATTTGAAAAAGATGGTTGGGCTTTCAGCATCATCTACGCCGTCACATTCGGCGGCTTTATTGGGTTGGCCACTTTCTTGCCCAGCTACTACTATGACCAGTTTGGCGTCAGCAAAGTGCAAGCGGGGCAACTGTCCATGCTGGCGGCCTTTATGGGCGCGGCGGTGCGCGTGTTTGGCGGCTGGATTTCTGACCACTGGGGCGGCGTGAACACGCTAACGGCTGTGCTTGCCGTTGTGGCGGTTACCTTGGTGCTGTGCGGTTTGGCAGGTGGGTCATTGGTAGCAACTACTTTGCTGATGATGCTGTGTTTTGCAGCCTTGGGTGCGGGCAATGGTGCGTTGTTTCAGTTGGTACCGCTGCGCTGGCCATTGGCCACAGCGGTGGCGGGCAGCATGATTGGCGAGGTTGGCGCGCTGGGTGGTGGCCTTATTCCCAATGCCATGGGTTTGAGCAAACAAAACACCGGTTCCTACCTGTGGGGGTTTGTCGGCTTTGCGCTGTGCGCGGTGCTGGTGCTGGTGATGCTGCGCGGCATGCAAATCCGCTGGACCCGCACCTGGGCCGAAAAAGGTGGCCGCGCGCGCGCTTGAAAGCCGCTATGGCAACAACAAAATAAACTAGGAAGCACTATGGCACTAAGCCAAAAACAAATATTCATCTCATCAAAATTATTTATGGCTGCAGGTAAAGCAGGCTTGCGTTTTGATTTGTCTCAGTTCATCAATAATCCAAACTATGCCAATGAAACACTGGCCAGTTTGGCTGGCTCGGCAACCGATCCCGCCTTGCAGACTCTGGTAGCCAAAACCATGATGGAACTTATGCCGCAGCCGGACGCGGCCGCTGCCGCTGCGCCTGCTGCTCTTGGCGCATCTGCGGTCAATAAGCCAGCGCACCCTCCCAAAGATGAATCACGCTACATTGGGCGTTTGCGTTGAGATGGTTTTTACTTGGGCAAAAACAGCAGCCAGAATACCAGCATTACGTTGAACAGCGCGCTGATAGACAAAGCAATCTTCCACAGCACGGTGGGGTCGCGTTGTATTAAGGGGGTAGCGGGTGGTGCACTCAAGGGGCGCGATGCGCCTCGCTCTATCGCCAGTAAAAATTCTTCTGCAGTCTCAAAGCGCAATTTATGATCGCGCGCTACGGCTTTCATCACAATATGGTCAAGCCAAATGGGAATTTCCGGGTTATGGCGGCTGGGTACCACGGGGTCTCGAAAGTAGCGCCCGGTTTGGTAGGGCAACACCTCGCCATAGGGCAGCTTGCCCGTTAACATTTGGTACAGCGTAACGCCCAGTGCATACAGGTCGCTCTGCGCATTGGCCGGTTGCTCATCGCTGTCCCCATGCACGCTGTAGCCAAACTGCTCAGGGTTGATATAGCTGGGCGTGCCGGCGTGTAGCAGGCGGGTAGCTTCTGGCTCACTACCGCTGATGGCTACGCCCAAATCCAGCACGCGCAGCACACCGTCGGCACCTGCGTGCAAGTTGGCTGGCTTGATGTCGCGGTGGACCACGCCCTGGCGGTGCAAGCGGCCCAGCGCCTTGAGCGTATGCGTGGCAGCGCCAAGCGACTGCTGCACACCCAGCTTGCCTTGGGCAGCCAGCAAGTGTTGTATGGTGTCGCCGCTGTGCCAGTCGTACAGCAAATAGAAACTGGTGGCTTTCCCAGTGGGTGGCTGCTCGTGCAGGTTCACCAAATGGTCTGCAGCGCGGCTGGTTTGCATGCGCTTGGCCAGCCATGCCTCGTGCGCGAGCATGGCGCGCTCTTGGGTATCGTGCTCACGCGCGGGGTGCAGTGCTTTGAGGGCGTAGAGCTTTTTGGACACCGGGTCGCGCACTTGGTAGAGCAAATTGATGCCGCTATCGGCCACGATGGCCGTGACCGCCATACCGTCTATCACCTCGCCTACCTTGAGTTTGGCTGGAATGGGTAAATGTTGCGCCAAACGGTTCTCGTCGCGCAGCGTTGCCTCCAGCACGCCCAGTACTCGCACCACCAGTGCACTCGCGTTGTCGCTCGCCCCCATGTCTACTGCGGTTTGCACTACCTGGTCGCTAATGGCTTGGGCGGTGCTCAGTTGCGCAAACACTTTGAGCTGTTTGTTGGGCACCGTGCCGTGCACACCATCGGTCAGCAAAATAAACACATCGCCTACCTGTAAATCGCCTTGCGAGTAATCAACCACCAGCCGCTCGTCTGCGCCTACCGCGCGCAGCAACTGGTGGCGCATATCGGGGTGGTCTACCACGTGGTCCGCCGTCAGCAAAGTGGTGTGGCCATCGCGCAGCAAGTAGGCGCGGGTGTCGCCAACGTGGGCCAGGGTGTAACTCTGGCCGCGCAGCACGACTGCGGTTAACGTGGTCATGCCGTACTCATTTTTGCGGCGCTTGTTCACCCCTGCTAACCAGCTGTTGTGCGCGCAGATAACCCGGTCTAGCGCCACCGTAGTGTCCCAGGTTTCGGGTGTGCCAAAGTAGTCACGCACCAGGCTGGTGACGGTGGTTTGCGCGGCCTCTTTGCCTTTGCCGCCCGCGCTGACGCCATCGGCAATGGCGCAAATAGCACCATAGTTTTCCTGCCCAGGCTCGGGCAGCATGGCGGCGCAGAAGTCTTCGTTAACGTCTTTTTTGCCGGGTAGCGAGGTGTACCCGATGTCTATTTCAAATGCCATGCACCAGTTTATGCAAGTTACGTGCCCTTGTGTGGTGCGCAGCCACTATTTATTAAAACCGCTCGTGCGCCAGCAAAAACCGCCACTGCCCCGGCTCCAACCCGGCCATCGGCACGCGCCCCACGCGAATACGCTTCATCGCCACCACCGCCAGGCCAGCGCGCTCGCACGCCGTGGCTATGCGCCCGGGCTCACCGCCTTTGACGGCAAAGCGCAGGCCGGTGCCTGTATCTGCCTGGGTGGTGATCGACACTTTGGCATTGAGCAACACACGGTCGTTCACGATAACGGGGCGGTTAAGTGCCTGCAAAGCCGCCTCGCTCACGGCGCCAGCCACATCCACCACCAGCTCGTTTTCCACCGTGGCACGGTCTTCCCATAGCTTGCGTTGGATGGAGAAGTCTTGCGTAAATACGATGAGCCCGCTCGCGCCAAACTCCAGCGGGGTCACACTGTCGTGGTCTTTCAGGTGGCGCTTGAGCAGGCGCACGCCGGATTTGTCCAGCCGGCTGCGGCTGGCTTCGGTGAGCAGCGCCACTGCCGGTTTGCGGCCCGGCCCAATCTCGTTGCTCCAGTCAAAGCCCGCTGGCTTGTGCAGCAGCACGGTCATCGGCACGCTGTCCAGCAGGCTGGCATCGCGGTCTAGCTCAATCTTCTCATTGGTCACGCGCTGCTGCGGGCTCTCCACCACGCGGCCATCCACCCGCACCCAGCCCCCAGCAATGTACTGTTCGGCCTGGCTGCGCGAGCAGGGCAGCATTTCGGCAAGGCGTTTGGCTAGGCGGGCGGGTTCGGTCATGGAAATGGATGGTAGTGTGCTGGCCAGTTTAACCCCTATACCCAACCCACTTTACCGAGCCAATCTGCCCCTTTATGAGACTCTAATAATGCAAACCAAAGGATATAAAAACACAAATATTTACAAAAGCATCTAAAAGCAACATTTACAAAAGTAAAACCATCTAATTGAAATTTAGATAAATTTCAATCAGTTCATAGGCACCGCAACGAGAGCAACCACTAACATTTTAAAAATAAAAAAACCGGGCATGGGGTAGAAGACTAATCAATTTGTGTGATTGCATCACTAAGTGTTATCTGTAAATAATTAATGCAGGTTCAAAAACTAAGCAATTCACTAACTTTTTTAAACCCAACACTTATTGAGGCGTATTCAAATGACAACAACTATCAATTCCAATGGCGCTGGCACTTCCGCTACCATTTTAGAGGCTGAAAACCTCACCGCGGTTACTACCGTCATAGCCAGCAGCAACATTGTTGGCGCTACGATTGTCTATTCAATATCCACTTCGACCGCGCAAAACAATATAGACGCTGCCCAATTTTCCATAAACCCGACCACGGGGGTGTTGACGTTCATTACCGCCCCAACTTTGAAGCGGCTACAGATGTAAATCGGAACAACCGGTACAACGTAGTGGTGGTAGCCTCTGATGGAAGTGGTGTAGCAGACACCCAGGCGATTCAAGTCAGAATAAGCAACGCCAACGACGCTCCAATTATCACCGCTGCGCCAAATGGCACGGTGACCGAAGGTGCCACTACTCCCAACCTGACCACCACAGGCATCATCACCTTCAGCGATGACGAAATAGTCCAGAATCACATCAGCAGCGTAATGCGAACGGGCGGTACCATCGTGACTGGCGGCGGCTTTGCAGGTGGCACGTTAGTCTTGGGAGCAACGAGCGAATCTGCAGGCATCACAGGCAACACGCTAGGCTGGACCTACACCGTGCCCAACAGTGCCACCCAGTACCTGGCCGCTGGGGTGACAGCCACAGAAACCCTCGAGGTCACCATCACCGATGTGGCCGCAGGCGGCGGCGGCGCAATCCCGGGTGGCGCGTCAGTCAAACATATCATCACCGTCACCATCATCGGCACCAATAACGCCGCCGTCATCACCGGCACTAACACAGCCACATTGACCGAATCCGACATCGTGTTACAAGCCACCGGTGACCTCAACGCCACCGATGTAGACAACTCTGCTGATTTTGTAGAGCAGACCAACGTAGCGGGCAATAACGGCCTTGGCAAGTTCAGCATCGACGCAACGGGTGCCTGGACTTACACCACAAACACCGCCCACAACGAGTTTATAAAGGACAGCATCCATACCGATAGCATCACAGTAGCCACTATCGACGGCACATCCAAACTCATCACCGTCACCATCACCGGCACCAATGACATCCCCGCAGTTACCACTGCACTAAGCAGCCCCGCTGCCGAAGGCGATGCCGCCTACACGCTGAACTTGCTCAGCGGTGCAAGCGACCCGGATGCTGGCGAGACCGCCAGCCTGAGCGTGACCAATGTCAGCTACACCGTCGGTGGTTCAGTTAGCACTACGAGCGCACCCGCCGGCATCAGCCGGACCAATAGCACCCTGTCGGTAAATCCAGCCAGCACAGCCTTTGATCACCTGGCCAATGGTGAACACACCACCATCGTCGTCCACTACAACCTGACCGATGCGCAAGGCGCAAGCGTCCCGCAAACGCTGACCATCACGCTGACCGGCACCAACGACGCGCCCGTGGCCGTGGTTGACACCAACAGCGGTCTGGAAGACAGCACCATCACCGGAACGGTTGCCACCAACGACAGCGACATCGACGACGGCGCAGTGCTGAGCTACAGCCTGAACGCTACGGTGGCCGGCCTGGCCATCGCCACCGACGGCAGCTACAGTTTTGATGCCAGCAACGCCGCCTACCAGCACCTGGCCGAAGGCGAGACCACCGACGTGGTGGCCAACTACACCGTGACCGACCAGTTTGGTGAGAGCAGCATCAGCTCGCTGACCATCACGCTGACCGGCACCAACGATCCAACCACCGGTGTCGTGACCATCAACAATACCAGCCCCGACCTGTTGCGTACCCTGACCTCTAGCAACTCTCTGTCAGATGTCGACAATACTGTCAATATCTATGCCTACCAATGGGAATCTTTAACGGGCACCACTTGGACCGCTATTACCGGAGCTACGCAGATTAACTACACCACCACCGAGGCCGATGCGGGGCATAAGTTGCGTGTGGTGTATGTATATGCTTTAGATAATAGTACGACACCACAAACATGGGCTTCTGCACCTACAGATCCCGTGGAC
The DNA here is from genome assembly GCA_043766985.1 of Polaromonas sp. Lineage (GTDB taxonomy): Bacteria > Pseudomonadota > Gammaproteobacteria > Burkholderiales > Burkholderiaceae_C > JAAFIP01. Next base: position 360 of record JAYUHM010000048.1, on the reverse strand, counting down.
CCGTACCACATCATTCAAGGCACTCAGAACCCCGACATAGTTAACGGTACGGCCGCCCCTGACCGTATTACAGGCTTGGCCGGCGATGACATTCTCATTGGTAATGCAGGCGCTGACTTGCTCGAAGGTGGCGATGGTAACGACTGGCTGATCGGTGGTGCCGGTGCGGATACTTTGGTGGGGGGTACCGGCGACGACAGCTATGTTGTTGATACGGGCGATGTGATTGAAGAAAATGCTGGCGAAGGGTCCTTTGACACCGTCTATAGCGCAGGCAACTATGCGTTGAGCGCCAACGTCGAACAACTGGTCTTGATCGGTACTGCCGCTGTCAGCGGCACGGGCAACGATCAGAACAAC
>JAYUHM010000047.1:0-6593 GCA_043766985.1 Polaromonas sp. | reverse complement strand
AAGGTTGCCTTGGTTCTTGCCATGTGGGGACTCCTTGTGGGGAAGTCTGTATTGTGACGGAAATTACTCTAATAGAACAGTATTGGCCGCGTAGCCGTACACACCAAGCGCATGGGCGTGCAAGTACCGAGGGGCATCCGAGCCTACAAGCAGTCCGGGCGATGCTTCAGACCCACGTAATGCCGTGCCAAGGCTTACGCATAACGCTTGTTGCGCAAATTGTTTTTCATTTCTTTCAGCAGCGGCTGCAGCTTGGCGCCGCCAATACGCAGTGCTACCGTGGTGGCCAGAATGTCGATGATGAGCAAATGCAAAAGCCGCGACACCATGGGGCTGTAGCGGTCGTAGCCCTCGGGGTGGTCGGCGCTGAGGTGAATATGGCCTGCGCTGGCCAGGGGTGAGCCGCTGGCGGTAATGACGATGGTGGTGGCGCCGTTTTTGCGGGCAATGTCGCAAGCGTCCATCAGGTCGCGCGTGCGGCCCGAGTTGCTGATAACCACCACGCAGTCACCCGGGCCCAGTGTGGATGCGCTCATGACCTGCATGTGGCCATCGCTGTAGGCAATGGAGGTGACGCCCAGGCGAAAAAACTTGTGCTGCGCGTCTTGCGCCACGATGCCCGAATTGCCAACGCCATAAAACTCAATGCGACCACGTTGGTTATAGGTTTCGGTGAGGGCGATGGCGGCCCTCTCGATGGCAAAGCTGCTGGCATCGTTGCGGTACTTTAAAAATGCGGCCACCGTGTTGTCAATCACCTTCACCATCACGTCGCCGACTTTGTCGTCCATGTCCACACTGCGGTGGATAAAGGGCACGCCCTCGCTCACGCTGCCCGCCAGTTTGAGTTTGAAATCACTCAGGCCGTCATAGCCCATGCTGCGGCAAAAGCGCACCACGGTGGGTTTGCTCACATGTGATCGGTCGGCCAGCTCGCTGACAGGCAGGTTCGCAAATGCGCGCGGGTCGGCCAGTACCAGCTTGCCTACGCGCTGCTCTGCGGGGGCAAGCGATGTCAGGGAGGCTTTGATACGGTCTAGCATGGAGAGGCTTTCCTTGCAGGACATCTAGCGCCACCGGGCCGCTCCGAGGCAGCGAGAGCCTCCATCGGGGGCAGCGCAGCAAACGCAGTGGCAAGCGTGGGGGCTAACACTCTTCTTCCCAGGAGTAGCCGTCGCGCGCAATCATGGCGCTGGAGGCGCTGGGGCCCCAGGTGCCTGCCGCGTAGCCGCGCGGTGCCACGGTGTCGTTTTTCCAGTAGTCCAGCACCGGCTCAACCCAGCGCCAGGCGGCCTCTTGCTCGTCGCTGCGCACAAACAGGTTCAGGCGCCCGTCAATCACGTCCAACAGCAGGCGCTCGTACGCGCCTACGCGCTCTACGCCAAAGCGTTTGTCAAAGTCCAGGTCAAGCTGCGCGCTGCTCAGGGAGCTGCTGTCGCGCCGATTGGCCTGGCCTTGCGCCATCAGGTGCAGCGCCAAGCCGTCTTTGGGTTGCAAATGGATGACCAACTTATTGGCCATGCCGGCAGGGGTTTTGAAAATGGCGTGCGGTGTCTCCCGGAAGTTGACCACAATATGCGCTTCGCGCTCGGCCAGGCGCTTGCCGGTGCGGATGTAAAACGGCACACCAGCCCAGCGCCAGTTGGCTATTTCGGCGCGGATGGCGACGAAGGTTTCGGTGTGGCTGGTGGGGCTCACGCCGGGTTCGTTCACATAGCCTGGTACGGCTACGCCGCCAATGTTGCCGGCGGTGTACTGGCCACGCACCACGTGCTGCTGCAAGCTTTGCGGTGTCCAGCGTGCCAACGAACGCAGCACTTTGAGTTTTTCATCGCGAATAGCGTCGGCATGCGCGTTGATGGGCGGCTCCATGCCAATGGCGCACAGCAGTTGCAGGGCGTGGTTTTGCACCATGTCGCGCAGCGCGCCGATGCCGTCGTAGTAGCCGCCACGTTTTTCAACGCCCAGGTCCTCGGCAATGGTGATCTGGATATTGGCAATGTGCTCGCGCCGCCATACCGGCTCAAACAAGGCATTGCCAAAGCGCAGCGCCATCAGGTTTTGCACCGACGGTTTGCCCAGGTAATGGTCGATGCGGAACACTTGCCGTTCGCTAAAGTGTTGCAACACGGTGTGGTTGATTTGCCGGTTGCTGGCCAGGTCTTGGCCCAGCGGCTTTTCCAGCACCACACGGGTTTGCGGTGTGTTCAGGCCCGCTGCACCCAGCTGCTCGCACACGGTGGTGAATAAATTGGGCGACGTGGCGAGGTAAATCACCGTGGTGTCGGCAGGGCGCTCGGCCAGGCGTTGCCCTAACGCAGAATAGGCTTCGGGTTTGGATAAATCCATGCGTTGGTAAAACAGCATGGCGGCAAAGCGGTCAAATTCATCGGTGCTGGGGCGTTTGGCCAATTCCACCCGCTCAAAACGCGTGCGGATCAGCTCGCGGTATTGCACATCGGTAAGCTCATCACGGGCAACGCCAATAATGCGCCCGCCTGCTGGCAAGGTACCGTGGCGAAAGGCTTGGAACAAGGCCGGCATGAGCTTGCGCCAGCTCAAGTCACCGGTGCCACCAAATAAAACAAGATTAAAGCTCATAGGGATGTAATGTAGTTGCCGTAATGTAACTCAGTTTCTTGTGCGAAATCAAGTCAAACTATGGCTTCGGTAGAGGCGATTGGCTAATTATTTCAGTATAAACCCTGTAACTATCGAATTCGAAAATTCACTATATTCACTTATCTTAGTAACTAAATTCCTCACGCAGCTTATGAAACCGTCTTCTACCTTTGCGCTTGGCTTGGCCAGCGCTTTGTTGGCCGTACCCGCGGCCCAGGCGCAAACCGTGAACGTGATCTGCTCTGTGCAAGCCGAATGGTGCAACATGATTGGCACCGTGTATGCCAAAACCACCGGCACCAAGATCAACATCTCCATGAAAGGCTCCGGCGAAGCGCTGGCGCAGTTGATTGCTGAAAAAGACAATCCTAAAACCGATATCTGGTTTGGTGGTACGGGGGACCCGCACTTGCAGGCGGCAGAGCAAAACCTGTCGCTGGAATACAAGTCGCCTGCCATGGCCCAACTTTACCCTTGGGCGCAAGAGCAAGCCAAGCAGTCTGGCTACAAAACGGTGGGCATTTATTCGGGCCCATTGGGTTTTGGCTACAACACCGAGTTATTGGCCAAGAAAAAACTGCCCGTACCCAAGACTTGGGCCGACATATTGAACCCGGCCTTCAAAGGCGAGATACAAGTAGCCAACCCCGCTTCCAGCGGCACGGCCTACACGATGGTGGCTACTTTGGTGCAGCTCATGGGTGAGGACAAAGCCTTTGACTACATGAAGCAACTGCACAAAAACATCAGCCAATACACCCGCAGCGGCACCGGCCCTATCAAGGCGGCTGCGCGCGGTGAAACCACAGTGTCAATCAGTTTTGTGCACGATGGCCCGGGCGAAAAAATGGCCGGTTTCCCCATCGAAACTATCGCGCCGAGCGATGGCACGGGCGCGGAGATCGGTTCGATGAGCATCATCAAAGGCGCGCGGAATTTGGAAGCTGCCAAGAAGTTTTACGAATGGGCCTTGACCCCGGGCGCGCAAGAAATGGCGGCGGCGGCCAAGCAGTTTCAGTTGCCGTCGAATAAAAACGCCAAGAACGACCCGCGCATTCCCGACTTTAAAAAGATCAAATTCATCAACTACGACTACGCCAAATACGGCGCCACCGCAGAGCGCCGCCGCTTGATAGCCAAGTGGGAAAAAGAAGTGAATTCTTTGCCGCGATAAAGGCTTGCTGAAAGAAAAGAAAGAAAAGAAGAAACTTCCGGACGCAGAGGACGCAAAAATTACGCAAAGGACGCAAAAGAAAACCAAAAACCAAAAAGTAAAAAGTAAAAAGTAAAAAGTAAAGCTGAATTTGGTTTTCTTTTGCGTCCTTTGCGAGTTTTTGCGTCCTCTGCGTCCGGTTAAGTCCGATTTTTTTGCCATTGTCAAAAGTCCGTAAACCACAGTGACTAAAAACCCTAACACAGCCATCCGCATCTGGCTGGTCATAGGCCTGCTGGCCTATATCCTCCTGCCGTGGTACGCCATTCAGGATACTGCGTGGTACAGCGTGCTGCCGCAGATCATGAGTGGGCAAGAGACTGCCAACGGCATTGTGCAAGCGGTGGTGCATGGCCGCAAATGGTTGCTGCTGGGTCTCATTGGCATGGTGATGGCGGCGGCGGGCTTGTCCATGCCCGCAGGCAAAGCGCAGGGTAACTGGTTTCTGGCCGGTGGCCTGGTGGGCTTTGCGGGTTTGGTGGCCAGCGGCTTTTTGGTCGGTTCCAAAGGCTGGTCGTTTGAGGTGTTTAACGCACAGTTTGGTGCGCTGGCCAAGAACCAGTTTGGGATTGGTATTGGGGCCTTCGTCGCCTTGCTGTCTTTGGTGATGATCACGGCGTTTGGTATTGCGCGGCGCGGTTACTTCAAGGGCGATTTGTTCGTGGCCTCTGCGGTGCTTGGGTGCACCGTGCTGTTGGTGATGTTCATTGCCTTCCCCGTGTCCAAGGCCCTGTACGGCGCGTTTTTAAACGAAGAGGGGCAGTGGGCTCTCACCGCTATTTTTAACCGCATTGGCACCGAACGGGTGTGGGGCCTGAACTGTTTGGCGGGCGGTATGCGCTGCGGTGTGGCGTGGAATACGCTGTTCTTGGCCTTGCTAACCGCCACCAGCACCACCATCTTGGGCACCATGATGGCGCTGATGGCCGAGCGCAGTGCCACGTCGTCACTAGCAGCGCGCGTGCAAACCCCGCTGCGCGTGGTGGCGCTGCTGCCCATCATCACGCCCCCCTTTGTGGTGGGCTTAGGTTTGGTGTTGCTGTTTGGCCGTGCAGGCGTCGTCAACCAGTTTTTAGAATACGCCTTTGGCATCCCGCCCACCCGTTGGTTCTATGGTCTGCAAGGCGTATGGGTTGCGCAAACCTTTGCCTTCACCCCCATTGCTTTCATGATCATGCGCGGCGTGGTGCAGGGCGTGGCCCCCAGCTTGGAAGAAGCTGCGCAAACTTTGCGTGCTGACCGCAAGAAAACGTTCTTCACCATCACGCTACCTCTACTCAAGCCCGGCTTGGCTAACGCCTTCTTGGTCGGTTTTATCGAGAGCATTGCCGACTTTGGCAACCCCATCGTCGTAGGTGGCCAGTTTGCGGTGCTGTCTACCGACATTTTCTTTGCCATCGTCGGCGCGCAATATGACCAAGGCCGCGCTGCGTCGCTGGCCTGGATTCTCACGGTGTTTGCCCTGTTGGTGTTTGCCGTGCAACGCGGCTTGTTGGGCAAACAAAACTACACCACCGTCAGTGGCAAAGGCGACGCTGGCATTGCCATGGCCCTGCCCGATGGCGTGCGCCGCACTTTGAACGCCGTGGTCTACCCTTGGTTGGCCTTCACCGTCATCGTCTACCTGTTTGCCTTTGCCGGTGGCTTTGTGCAAACCTGGGGGCGCGACTACACGCTGACCCTGGCACACTTTAAAACCGCTTTTGGCCTGGAGTGGGGCGAGTTTGGCATGGTGTGGGCGGGCACGGCGTGGAACTCGTTCTTCACCACCATCAAGCTGGCCGGCATTTCGGCACCCATTACGGCGGCCACCGGTTTGCTGATTGCCTACCTGCTGGCCCGCACAGAGTTTCGCGGCCAGGGCTGGTTCGAGTTTGTGGCCTTGCTAGCCTTTGCCATCCCCGGTACGGTGCTGGGCGTGAGCTACATCTTGGCCTTCAACGTACCGCCGGTGGAGCTAACGGGTACGGGCCTCATCATCGTGCTGTGCTTTATGTTTCGCAACTTGCCGGTGGGGGTGCGGGCGGGCACGGCGGCGTTCAAGCAACTGGACAAATCGCTGGACGAAGCCTCGCTGATGCTGCGGGCATCGACCGCGCAAACCTTGTTCCATGTGGTGCTGCCATTGCTCAAGCCCGCGCTGGTGGCGGCGCTGGTCTACAGCTTTGTGCGCGCTATGACTACGGTGAGCGCGGTGATCTTTTTGGTGACAGCCGAGAACGAGCTGGCCACTACTTACATCATTGGCCGGGTGGGTAATGGCGACTATGGCGTGGCGCTGGCGTATTGCACTGTGCTGATTATTTTGATGTCATTGGCGATTGCATTGATTCAGTTTTTGGTGGGTGAGCGCAAGCTGGGACGGCGCAAAGCCAGCGCGCCCATCAGCGCCATTGCCGCGCATTGATGACGGTCCTCTCTATGACGTCGCACTGTGTCCTTTGCACTCTTTGCTGGCCTTTTTGTTTTGTACAGGAGCAGGCCGGCGGTGTACTCAGCTCCGCGGCTGTCCCCCGCGTTGGCCTAGGGCCAACTGCTCCTCCTGCTGGTGACGCTGCGCTGAGTACACCACCGACCTGCTCTTGTGACCACGGTAGCGATCCACCGCCTAAACGCAACCATCCCCATACGCAGCTCTGGCGCTTGGTGTGCACAGCGCAGCGGCATAAAGGAGCAACTGTGTTCGAAGTCAAGCTGTTTTTAAATGATTTCAATGTTTGTGATCCTGTGCATAAGTGGGACTCCAAGGTTTACCCGA
>JAYUHM010000046.1:0-2475 GCA_043766985.1 Polaromonas sp. | reverse complement strand
AGGGAGGCAGCCAAATGATCGGTGAATGGAACAATGGCACAGGCCGTCGCAAATCCAGCGTCGCCCGCGTGTTTCTGAAAAAAGGCTCCGGCCAGATCGTCGTCAACGGCAAGGACATTGCAAAATTCTTTGGCCGCGGCACCTCCATCATGATCTGCAAACAGCCGCTGTTGCTGACCAACCACGCCGAAACATTTGACATCATGGTCAACGTGGCTGGCGGCGGCGAGTCGGGCCAGGCCGGTGCGGTGCGCCACGGCATCACCCGCGCGTTGATTGACTACGACGCGACGCTCAAGCCCGAGCTCTCCAAAGCCGGCTTCGTGACCCGTGATGCGCGCGAAGTTGAGCGTAAAAAGGTCGGTTTGCACGGTGCGCGCCGCAGGAAGCAGTTCTCGAAGCGTTGATCTTCGCAGCCAGAAAAAAAACCGCCCAAGATGTCAAATCAGGGCGGTTTTTTGTTTGGCTGCCCTTTTGTAGAGGCTTCCTTGGTTGCATCGTCCTGCTAGACTGACTCCCCCATGCGCCTACTGACATGAGATTTCGCCTGCTTCGCCGCCGTTTGACCATCAGCGCTCCGCGCATGTCTGTGCGCAGCGCCTTGCCTTGGCCGTTTCGATGGGCGGGTTTGGCGATTGTGCTGGGGTTTTGCGCTGCCATTGGTCTTTGGGCGTTTGAGTTTGGCAAGGACATTGCCGGCCTGGACGGAGGCGCAAAAGAAGATCTGGTGCGTGCGCGCAGCGAGCTTGGTGCCTTGCGGGAAGAACTGGCCGGCGCCAAGCTGGCGCGTGACAAGGCCCAGTCCATTGCTGACACGGCGGGCACGGTGCTCACGGCCGAGAAAGCCGCCCAGGAAGGCTTGGTGGTGCAGAACAGGCTGCTTGAATCCGACAACCGCAAGCTGAAAGACGATCTCGGTTTTTTTGAAAAACTGATTCCGTCCACGGGTGTCCAGGGCATTGCGGTGCGGGGTTTTCAGGCCGAGGTGCTGGATGGGCGTCAGGTAAAATGGCAGGTCCTGCTGATGCAGGCGCTCAAAAATGCACCGGAATTCAACGGGCGGCTGGAGTTGAGCTTTGCGGGCTTGCAAAATGGCAAGCCCTGGCTGGCCACTTTGCCCGGCGGCGGCCAGGATCTCAAGTTTCGCCAATATGGCCGGACTGAGGGCATTTTCGAGGTGCCTGCCCAGACGACCGTCAAAACCGTCTCGGTCAAAGTGCTGGAAGGGTCTACCGTTAAGGCGGCCCAGTCAGTCAAACTGTAAACGTTGCTTCCGGAGACATTGCCATGTTCAACAAGAAAAAACAGCCTCCCATCAAAAGCCTGATTGCGCAGGGCAGCCAGATATCAGGCAACTTTACGTTTGCCGATGGACTGCGGGTCGATGGCAGCGTCGTCGGCAACATTCGCGCCAATGAAGATGGGCCCAGCATTGTGGTTATCTCAGAAACAGCGACCGTCGTGGGCGAGATTTGGGCCGAGCACATCATCATCAACGGCAGTGTCAAAGGACCCATCCACGCCGGCGTGATGCTGGAACTCCAGCCCAAGGCCCGCGTTGAGGGTGACGTTCATTACACCGCGCTGGAGATGCACCAGGGCGCGCTGGTGTCCGGGCAGTTGCGCCCCATCGTGGCGGGCGAGGAAAAGCCCACACTGAAGTTAGCGGCAAATAACGCCTGATCGGGTTTTTGGGCGAATTGCTGTAGTATCAAAGAATCGCATTCAACGAAAGTTTCCATGAGCGCCGTCGCAGAAAACATTAAAACTGACATGTTGGCTACCATGCCTACCGACATGCCCGCCCCCATCCTGTTCACTGACAGCGCGGCGGCCAAAGTGGCTGACCTGATTGCCGAAGAAGGCAACCCCGACTTGAAATTGCGGGTATTCGTGCAGGGCGGCGGCTGCTCCGGCTTTTCCTACGGCTTCACATTTGATGAAATCACCAATGAGGACGACACCACCATGTCCAAAAATGGCGTGTCCCTCCTGATTGACGCCATGAGCTACCAGTATCTGGTGGGTGCTGAAATCGATTACAAGGAAGACTTGCAGGGTTCGCAGTTTGTCATCAAAAACCCGAATGCGACCTCAACCTGCGGCTGTGGCTCCAGCTTCTCGGCCTGATTGCTCCGTTCAACAAAGCGACCCAGCCACTCAGGCTGGGTAAATCGCTCCCAAAATGCGGGTGCCTTTGGCACCCGTTACTTTTGGCAGGCTGGCGGTTTCCCTAAGGATGGCTTTGCGCGCCAGCCACGCAAATGCCGCCGCCTCGACCTGGGTTGGCGGCAATCCATGGCTCTGCGATGAGACCACCGGCAGCCCCGGCAAGCGCGCCTGGATGCGCTGCAGCAAATACGCATTGAACGCACCGCCGCCGCACACGATCAGTCTTTTGCTTTTATTTCCATAGCGTAAGACGCAAGAAGCGCAAGTGCTGGCGGTCAATTCTGTCAGTGTGGCCTGGACGTC
>JAYUHM010000045.1:0-6676 GCA_043766985.1 Polaromonas sp. | reverse complement strand
GGGAAAGGCTTGCAGCACACGCTATCCCGATGTATAGCTTTTTACCGCCACGGTCTTCTGCAATAAGCAGTCAAAAAACAACACTCCGCTGTCAAACTATGACAGAGTGAACTCCAGCCAAGCCCCCCTTTTGTATTGCAAAGGCTTCATGTTTCTCCGGCTTGTCACGACCAGAGGGTACTTTTTAAGAAGAACCCCCCTCTTTTCACAAAACTGTCATCACTATTGATGATGATCTTAATGTAAGTGCCACGATCACTTCCACACTTGGCATCTTCGGATTGTCCCGTATTAGCAAGAACTTACCTGACACGTTTTACCTTACCTCACACGAAAGTATCTACGAACTTCCAGGTTGTTCCAAGCCTGAAAACTTTGTAATATTAAAATCCAAAAGCATTCATGTATGCAATCGTTACTCAATACTAAAGTACAAGATTTTTGCGCCACCTTCTTAGTAGCGATTGGGTTGCCCTTTGAAAGTCGAGATGCTTTACTGCGCGGATTGTATTTCGTCGGTGCACACGGCACCTCATGGCGACTCGTTATCACGGACGAAAATGGGGAATTTGTTGTGCGGCCCGAGTTAATACTTCCATTGTCTGTTTTGAAAATGCAAGGGCACGAAATTTTAAATATGTTTGGCATACAAGCCTACCTATTTACGGAACTGAAGTGGTGGTTAAGCGCAAACGACAAAGGTTTTATTCAGATTACTTCTATTAATTGCTCAAGCGACCCACATGAAGCTATAGCGATGCTTGATACAGCGAGAGTTATTGCCCCAACAGTTATGCAATATATTGTGATAGGAAAGCTTAGCGAGCTGGGTCAACCCAACCCAAGCGCGTAAAAATTTTTTTACCGTCGATATGCCAAGATCGTTACACACTAATCGCGCGACTTCAAACAATTTAAATAGTCGAAATCGCTCGCCCACAACTACCCTAGATGTAGCAGAGCGCGGAGTCGACTTAAGGACTCCCGCAGTCGACAGGCGTATAAATGATATTTTGGATACAGATTTCGTATTCAATAGAAACTTAACGCCAGAAAATCTAGGCAATCAAATTAGACTACAGGCTGAATATGTGACTCTTGCGGAAGCGGCTATGACGGTGAGAGCTGGACTATATCAAAATTCCTCATATGACGACTCACGCAACATGAACACTCAATTTTACGAAGCAGGTCCAGCAATAGCTGTTGCAGCTTTACAAGGCGGTATATCTTCGGCAGCACGTACACCATCACGCAATGCACTTATTACTAAGCTCGATCCAGAAAAGAAAGAATTCAGCACTGCCGGCAGTCGTAATGCTGTAGCTGGAGTTTTCAGCGGATCCACTGCTTACGTGGCAAATGAAATAGTTAATCAAGCAATCGACAGAGCGGCAGCATCGGGCAACTTGGCTAAAATTGAGCCGATTGCAGTTCATGCGCTGCTACCTAAGCCAAATCTGATCATCCTCAAAATCACCGACGGTACCAAGTTCTTCACCAAGTTAGCGCCCGACAGTCCGGAATACGTCAGACTTGAAGCGGAACATAGGAGCCGGGTAGATCGCATTGTCGAGTACCAAAATTTCCTTAAGGGAGACGGCCCTTATGCAGCAACTTTGCAACCGCTTTTAACAGGGTTGGCCAATACGGTCAGGCGTGGCGTTGATAGTACAACAGGTCTTGGAAACCCCAGTACGTTATTTGCCACCAGCGCATTAGCATCTGGGTCGGCAGGTGCGACGACCAAAGCAGTTTTTTCCACCTCACAAGTTGTGCCTTGGGTAAGTCAAATTAAGGTAACTAATTTTGTCGGCGGTATGAATAAAGTTAATTTATTTGATGTTCGTGCACCCGACGCAAAAGCACCCGCTGCCGGGTTTATGGACATTTTCGTCGGTCTTTCCAGAGCTGGCGGCGAAGCGGCTTCCTTGGCTGGACACGCCGTAAACCCGATGCGATCTTTGAGTGATATCGGGCATCAAATTAAAACTATCGCAGGTTATGTAGCAAGCAATGCGATTGTTAGCGTTGTCTCTACGTTCGTGGGTTTGGCCGGACGAGAGGTTGTGACCGGAAAAATTGACTCCGACAGCAACGAACGACATGATTCCAAAGCAAACATGGTTCAACAATTTAGTCAAAGCGCGTTTGGCGAATGGTTCTATAAGTTAATGCCGAACATCTCTAAATCTCATGGTAATTCTCTTGGTAAATCATTGGACAATAAACTAGACATTCGAGAGGCCAACTATCGCAAGGAAGCAGTTGCTGCATTAAACGCTGTCAGTCAAAAATTAGAAAAGTTGTTGTCTAGTAACGTAACGATTCCTGCGAACATGGAGGAAATATTAGACAGTATTAAATCGACTGTTAAGGATAGCATTCCAGTCCTTGCTAACGTAACAAATACATTAAATATCATGAATGGAAAAGGTAATTTGGAAGGGGCGATAGGTGCTGTTCCGGTTAACACTGTGCGTGACGACTTCCGTAAGCAATTTAAAACGATGGCAAAAAATATAATCGCACTCCAAAAACTACAAGGCTACCGCAATCGTCAAAATTCTAGATGAAAACCTCCTTATCGCATTGGAGTTCGACCACTGTCGTAGACCGTTTTTTGATTTTGGCTCCTGAGGCAGTTTCATTAACCTGACTCGGTAATCGCCATCGCCTTGCCAGGCAGTTTATATTGACGCGGAATTATTTCTAGGGTGCTATGAAACACCTTTAAAGATTTTCCGTTAAGCACGATGCAGGATGTTACTGCGTCGCTTTTTTGCGATTGGTGTGTTGTCGTCTGCAAAAAACCTTGTGCTGCACCCCTCCACCTGTCAGTGGGGCATGCACTCATTGATGCGGGAAAGCGGGTTCAGTTCACCCACGGCTCGGACCTGGTGCAACGCTTGCAGGCAGCGCAGCGTGATTTGCGGCTGCCGCAGGAGCTGGCTACGCTGGACCGCTTTGACTTGCTGATTCTTGAAGACTTGAGTTACGTTCGACGCTACCAGGCTGAGACTTCTGTGCTGTTTGAATTGATATCCGAGCGCTATGAACTAAAGAGTCTGGCTATCACCGCCAACACCCCGTTCTCAGAGTGGGGCGAAGTGTTTGTGGAACCTGCAATGACACTGGCCGCTGTTTACCGGCTGGTATATCACTCAACCATTCTGGAGCTGAATGTGGAAAGCTACCGCCACCGCGCCGCACAGGCCGGGCATGCCCCGCCTGTGCGAAAAGCTCGCTCGACCACCTAAATTATCAAATTCATTCCCCGCCTCCACCGGCCAAGATAGTTGTCGCCGAGCGGTCAGGATAGTTGACCTCGACCACCTTACAAATCCCAATTCGTGGAGTGATCGGTTCGCATGACGCGCCAAAGCGCCGGGGGGTATGAGCCCAACACTTGTATTCAGTTATGTGAAGGGGTACCCTCTATGGTTTAAATGCTATACGTATAGCGTGTGATTAGGAGATCGAAATGCACAAGAAGATGACCATCACCCTTGACGAAGCAGTCTACGACGGCTTGTGGCGCACCATCGGCAAACGCCGCATGAGCCAGTTCATTGAAGACTTGCTGCGCCCGCATGTGCTGTCAAACGCTTTGGATGACGGCTACAAAGCCATGGCTGCAGACCAGGAGCGCGAAGCCGATGCTGTGGAATGGTGCAACGCGCTGTCCAAAGATATGGTCAATGAAGCGCGGTGAAGTCTGGTGGGTAGAGTTTGACCCTGCGGTTGGGACAGAAATCCGCAAGACGCGACCTGCAGTGATTGTGAGCAACGATGCAGCCAACAGAAACCTAGCGCGGGTGGTGGTGGTGCCACTGACAAGCAATACGGGGCGAACTTACCCCGGCGAGGCCGTGGTCACCATTGGCGACCAAAGCAGCAAAGCAATGGCTGACCAGATCATGGCAGCCGACAAGGCGCGGCTCAAAAGCCTGATCAGGTCGCTGACAAAGGTGGACATGCTGGCCGTGGAAGATGCCATCAAAATTCACCTCGCCTTGCCGCTTTGATGCTTCACACTCGCAGGCAGTAAATATTAAAATTCATAGCAATCGAGGCAATAAACGCCTGGGCTACCGCCTGATTTGACTTAAAAAAGCCCTTTAGCAGCCTGCCCAAGGCCGCTGAAGGGCTTTTTGACGTGTTGTACGCGTCTTCAGCCCATCACCTATCCCATCATTCAGCCCATGAACCCCACATTCACCGGGTAGTCCGCCCGCCCGGCGGCAGCGCCAAATTTGCTCAGGTTCGGCAAAATGCCGGCCATTTCGCTGTCGGCCACGCCGAACCATTTGGCCAGGGTGGCGGCGTACTGGTCGACTGATGTGCTGGGCAGCAGGCGGCCCTGGCCGACGTGTTGCTGGTCGGCCGCTGCTGTGGTGCTGCCCACGCTGACGGGTGGAGCGCTGCCGTAAAACGCCTTGCCCTTGACCGCCCCGCCCACCATGAAGTGGTGGCTGCCCCAGCCGTGGTCGGAGCCGTCGCCGTTGCTGCTCAGCGTGCGGCCGAAGTCTGACGCGGTAAACGCGGTGACCTTGCTCGCCACGCCTAGCTCCACCGTGGCGTTGTAGAAGGCGGTCATCGCGTCGCTCACCTTGCCCAGCAGCGCGGGGTGGTTGGCAATCAGGTTGTCGTGCAGGTCAAACCCGCCGATCGACACGAAAAACACCTGCCGTTTGGTGCCCAGGCTGCTGCGTGCGCCGATCAGACGGGCCACGGTTTTGAGCTGGTCGGCCAGGCTGTTGCTGGCGGGGAACGGCGTGGCGAGCGTGCTAGAGGCCAGGCCTGACGTGATGGCTGCCTCAGCGCCCAGAGCGCGCGCGGTGACCCTGTTGTATTCGTTTTCAAGCGTGTGAGCGCGCGGCTGCTGCACCAGCTGGGCCATGGCCGCCTTGACAGCTGCCGAGCCGTAGACATTGCTTTTGACAGCGTTGATCGGTACCGCGCCGCTGCTGCTGACCTGGTAGGACAGCGCACTGTCGCCCGACAAAAACACGGCGTTGCCAGTGACATTGATGCAAGTAAATAGCGAGGTGCTGTTGGACGCCAGCGCCAGGTCGCCAAGGTTGCCGCCCCAGCCGATGGTGGAGCCTTCGGGCGATGACGACTGCCAGATGGACTGCTGGTCGTTGTGTGAAAACAGCTTGGGCGGCAGCGGGTAGGTTTTGCGGTCGGCGCTGCTGTACTGCGCGCGGGTCAGCGGCACCACCAGCGGGCCGACATTGAGCTGCACCGCCGCTTGCCCGGCGTTAAACAAGCCGCTCAGCCCCGTCATGGCGGGGTGCAGCGCGTACTGGCGGCCGCCCGCCAGCGCGGTGGTGGGGTTGAGCAGCGTGGACGTGAGCGCCGACTTGGCCAGCGCAATGCCGCCCGCCGTTTGCCCCGCGCCGCCGCCGCGAATGGTGCTGTAGGCGTTGTAGCTGGGGTCGTCGTAGGTGACCACGGTGTTGGCGTAGTCGTTGCCGCCGTAAAAAAACACGCACACCAGGGCTTTGTAGTCGCTGGCATCGAAGGCGGCGGCTTCACCCATGGCGGCCAGGTTCAGGGCAAACGGCAGCGCGGTGCCCGTGAGCGCCAGCTGGCCCGAGCGGCGCAAAAACGCGCGGCGGCTGTGCAGGGAGGGGTTGATGAGGTGCATGGTCGGCTTTTATTTCTGGATCAGGTAATCACTGGCGGCCATCACCATCAGCACCGCTGCGGCCACGCGGTCGCGCTTGACGCTGTCGGTGCTGGCGGCTGTAACTAGGGTGGCGTTAAGCGCATTGACGATCAGCGTCTGGTTAGCGGCCGACAGTTGCCCCGCACTTAGCAGCAGGCCAAGACGTTTGACGAGCGCCGAGGCGTCGGCGGCCAGCGCCAGCTCGGCGGTGTAGGGCGCGGTGATGTCAAAGCCGTTGTTGGCATTGCTGGCGTTATTGGGCACGTCGGGCGCGTTCACATAGATACCACTGCGTACCACGCCCTGCAGGTAGTTCAGGTACCCCGCCACGCTGCTTTCATTGACCAGTTGAAACTCAGGCGCGGGCGTCTGGCTGGCGCTCATGGCGGTGGATGGCGGCACATAGCCGGGCCGGAAAAAGTTGAACACGCTGCCGGGGCGCAGCGGGCTTTGGCCGAGTTGCGTGGCGGGGTTGCTCAGGTCGCCCATCTTCCAGCTGCCCCGGCTGGACGTGGCGCCAAAAGTGCGCGCCCATTGCACCAGGCGCACCATCGGCTCGCGCAGCTTGCCGAAGCCGTTTTGGCCTGCGCCACTCAGGCCCGCCGGGCCGCGCGCGTCGTCGTCCAGCAGCACGGCGGCAAACACCGCCGCCAGGTCGCCGCGCACGCCCGCGCCGTTGTCATTGAAAGCCTTGGCCACGCGGGCCACGTAGGCCGGGCTGGGGTTGCTGGTCACCAGCCGCTGAATCATCTGCTTGCCGAAAAACGGCCCCACGTTGGGGTGATTGAACAATGTGTCCAGCGCGATTTTGAGGGCTGCTGCGCCGTCGGTGGCCGCTGGCACGCTGGCACCCAGAAAGCTCGACCCCAGCGCGGTGTGGTTGGCCGCCGTGAGCCGCATGGGCGCACGCACGACATTGATGTTGGTGATGGTGCGGTTGCCCGCCACCACCGTGCTGGTGCCCTGCGTGGTGTCGAAGTCCCAGCCGGTGAACACGCG
>JAYUHM010000044.1:0-2542 GCA_043766985.1 Polaromonas sp. | reverse complement strand
TGGCCAGCATGGATGTGGAAGAAAGCATCCGCGGCAACCCGATTGACGGCGTGGTGTTGCTGATGGGCTGCGACAAAACCACCCCCGCGCTGATGATGGGAGCGGCCAGTGTGGACTTGCCCACCATTGGCGTGTCTGGTGGCCCGATGTTGAGCGGCAAATGGCGCGGCAAAGAATTAGGCTCTGGCACCGGCCTGTGGCAAATGAGCGAGCAAGTGCGCGCAGGCACCCTGAGCATTGAACACTTTAACGAGGCAGAAAGCTGCATGCACCGCAGCCACGGCCACTGCATGACCATGGGCACCGCCAGCACCATGGCCAGCATGATCGAGTCTCTCGGTGTGGGCCTGCCCGGCAATGCCGCCTACCCGGCAGTGGATGGCCGCCGCAACGTGATCGCCCGCATGGCTGGCCGCCGGGCTGTGGCCATGGTGCATGAGGACTTGAAGCTGTCCAAAATCGTCACCCGCCAAGCAATAGAGAACGCCATCAAGATCAACGCCGCCATCGGCGGATCGACCAACCTGGTAGTGCACATGCTGGCCATCGCGGGCCGTTTGGGCATAGACCTGACGCTGGAAGATTTTGACCGCCTGGCCTCGGAGTTGCCCTGCATTTTGAACCTGCAACCCTCGGGCAAATACCTGATGGAAGATTTTTGCTACGCTGGTGGCCTGCCCGCCGTGATGAAAGAGATGGCCAACCATTTGCATAAAGACTTGATTACCGCCACTGGCAAAACCGTGTGGGAGAACATTCAAGATGCGGAGAACTTCAACCCTGATGTGATCATGAGCCAGGAAAAGCCCTTCATGGACAAAGCAGGCATCTGCGTGCTGCGTGGCAACCTGGCCCCCAAGGGTGCGGTCATCAAGCCCAGCGCGGCCACGGCGGCGCTGCTGGTACACACGGGGCGTGCGGTGGTGTTTGAAAACATTGAAGACTTTCACAAACGCATTGACGACGAAGCCCTGGATATTGACGAGACCTGCGTGATGGTGCTGAAAAACTGCGGCCCCAAGGGCTACCCCGGCATGGCCGAGGTGGGCAACATGCCGCTGCCACCGAAGATTTTGCGCAAAGGCATTACCGATATGGTGCGCATCAGCGATGGCCGCATGAGCGGCACCGCCTACGGCACCGTGGTGCTGCACACCGCCCCCGAGGCGGCAGCGGGCGGGCCGCTGGCGATTGTGCAAAACGGCGATATGGTGGAGCTGAACGTGCCCGAGCGCAAGATCCACCTGCATATCAGCGATGCCGAGATGGCCCAACGCCTGGCCGCGTGGACGGCCCCCAAGCCACCGCTGGAGTCTGGCTACTGGAAGCTGTACATCGACAATGTCAACCAGGCCGATGAGGGCGCGGACATGGGGTTTTTAAAAGGCAAACGCGGCAGCTTTGTGCCGCGCGATAACCACTAAACGCCAGTACGCGTTGGGATTTTGTGGCCGCACCGTGAGCGACAAAAAATACGACATCGTCGCCATGGGCGAAGGTATGGTGGAGTTTAACCAAACCTTGCCGGGCCGCCCCGCGTATTTGCAAGGCTTTGGCGGCGACACCAGCAACGCGGTTATCGCCGCTGCGCGCGCAGGCGCACGCACGGCGTATGTGAGCGCAGTCGGCGATGACAGCTTTGGCCGCATGCTGCTGAATGTATGGCAGCAAGAGCGTGTAGACACCGCGCCAGTAGCAACAGACAGCGCAGCACCGACCGGCATCTACTTTGTCACCCATGGCCCCGCGGGGCACGAGTTTAGCTACCGCCGCGCTGGTTCGGCCGCAGCCACGATGACATTGGGCACGGCGCAAATCGCTGCACTGTCGGACACCCGCATGCTGCACCTGTCGGGCATCTCGCTGGCCATCTCGGCCCACGCACGCGCGCAGTGCCTGCAGGCTATACGCATCGCCAAGGCAGCGGGGGCCAGCATTTGCTTTGACTCTAATCTGCGACTCAAACTCTGGAGCCTGGACGCAGCGCGTGCAGCCATGCAAGAAGTGATAGCGCGGACCGATATATTTTTACCCAGCTTGGACGACGTAACCGCTCTCAGTGGTCTGCAGGCACCCGAGGCTATCGTGCAGTGGAGCCATGCGCTGGGTGCAAAAACCGTGGTGCTAAAACTGGGCGCGCAGGGCGTGCTGGTAAGCCACCAAGGTACGCAAACCTACATCACCGCACTGCGGGTGCAAGCCTTAGACGCTACAGGTGCGGGCGACTGTTTTGCCGGAAATTTGCTGGCACGCATAGGCATGGGCGACAGCGTGGCCCAAGCGGCGCGCTATGCCAACGCTGCCGCAGCGCTCGCGGTACAGGGCTTTGGGGCGGTGGCTCCCCTGCCTCGGCCCGAGGCGGTTTATCAGCAACTCGCTACTCATGGTAGCGCCCTATCTGCACCATAAATACTATATTTTTAATAGCAGCTTGTGCTATATGCTATTGGGCTAGGAGTCTGGGCGGCAGAAGCCAGCACAACCGAGTCCACCAGCGGTGAGGGTAGAGCGTTATAGATAGATGACTGCAAGCTACATCGCC
>JAYUHM010000043.1:0-2544 GCA_043766985.1 Polaromonas sp. | reverse complement strand
TTTTGTATCAGCGCTCATTGGTTGGTTTGCCCTTGCAGCATCTGCTCAAGGTTTTCCATCGTCTTGCGGTAAATGTTTTTCAGCGGTTCAATGTCGGCGACGACGATGTGCTCGTCAATTTTGTGAATCGTCGCATTCGGCGGGCCGCATTCGATGACTTGGTCGCAGATTTTGGCGATGAAGCGTCCATCTGACGTACCGCCCGTCGTCGAAAGCTGGGTTTCTAAGCCGGTTTCAGCACGAATCGCGGCTTGCACGGCTTGAACCAGTTCGCCGGGGCGGGTTAAAAACGGTAAACCGCCGACCGTCCACTGCAAATCGAAGTCTTTCTCGGGCTGCAAACCGGTCGAAACCAACACATCAACCAAGCGTTTTTGCAGCGATTCTGGGGTCGATTCGGTGGAAAAGCGGAAGTTGAAGTCGATCACGGCATGGCCTGGGATGACGTTGCTCGCACCTGTGCCACCGTGGATATTGCTGATCTGCCAAGTCGTGGCAGGGAAATACTCGTTGCCTTTGTCCCATTCAACAGCAACCAAGGCCGCCATAGCAGGCGCGAACTTGTGAATCGGGTTGGCGGCCAGATGCGGGTAGGCGATGTGGCCTTGCACGCCTTTGACAGTGAGTTTGCCGCTCATGGTGCCACGGCGGCCGTTTTTGATCATGTCGCCGGTTTTTTCAACCGAAGTGGGTTCACCCACAATGCAGTAATCCAGCTTTTCGCCGCGTTTTGTGAGCCAGTCACACATGATGACGGTGCCGTCGACCGACGGGCCTTCTTCGTCACTGGTGAGCAAAAAAGCCAATGATAACGCTGGGTTAGGATTTGCTTTGAGGAATTCTTCAACCGCGACCACGAAGGCGGCGATGGACGTTTTCATGTCGCTAGCGCCACGGCCATACAGCTTGCCATCGCGGTGGCTTGGCGCGAAAGGGTTGCTGGTCCACTGGTCTAGCGGGCCAGTGGGAACGACGTCTGTGTGGCCTGCGAAAACCAATAGCTTTGAATTTCTGTGATTACTGGCTATATTATTTATAGCTGTTGAGTCAATAAATACGCCAGCTAGAGGCATATTTGATTCCCCTGAAGCTGCTGCGTCTCTTTTTGCCCATAAATTGACCACCCGGAAGTCTGCAGGCCCGCTTTCCACCGTTTCGCACACAAAACCCAGCGGTGTAAGCCGCTCGGCGATCAGTTTTTGGCAATCGCCGTCTAGTGGGGTGACGGAGGGGCGGGAGATCAGCTGTTCGGCCAGAATCAGGGTGCGATGCATAGGAGGGCAGTTAATGGATGGCGATGTCTTCGAAAGAAGCGGGTTCGTAAACCGGCTCAACCGGTGCTGCGGGCATGATGTCTTTGCCTCTGGCGGTGTTGTCCAAACGCCAGATCAGGTTGGTGGGTGAGTCGGCGTAGGCCAAACCCTCTTCGCGGGTGATGATGTCTTCGCGAATCATGCGTGCCAAGTCGTCTTCAAAGGTCTGTGAGCCAGGTGCCATGGAGTTTTGCATGGCATCCTTCACCCCTGAAAAATCGCCTTTTTCAACCATCTCCGCCACATATTGGGTGTTGAGCATGATCTCAACGGCAGGTCTACGCTCGTTTTTGATGGTTTTGACCAAACGCTGCGAAATAACGGCTCTGAGTGTGGTGGATAAGTCGCTCAGCAACGTTGGGCGCACTTCTACGGGATAGAAGCTCAAAATACGGTTCAACGCGTGGTAGCTGTTGTTGGCGTGAAGCGTGGCGATGCACAAGTGGCCGGTTTGCGCGTAGGCAATGGCGGCGGTCATGGTTTCGCGGTCGCGAATCTCGCCAATGAAGAACACATCGGGCGCCTGGCGCAAGCCGTTCTTAAGCGCCGTTTGCAGCGTCAAAGTGTCTGTGCCGACTTCGCGCTGGTTAACAACGCTGCGTTTGGAGGTGAACAGGTATTCAACCGGGTCTTCCACCGTCAAAATATGGCCGGTGACGCGCTCGTTGCGGTAGTCCAACATCGATGCCAAAGTCGTGCTTTTGCCCGAGCCGGTGGAGCCGACCATCAGCACCAAACCGAGTTTGGCCATCACCAAATGGGTGAGTTGCACTGGCAAATGCAAGGTGTCAAACGGCGGAATAGCCAGCGGAATGTAGCGAATCACCACCGCATAACTGCCCCGCTGGCGCATGGCGCTGATGCGGAAGTTGCCCAAATCAGGCAATTGGATGGACATGTTCAGCTCGCCCGTTTCTTTGAGCTCTTCGATCTGTGCGCTGGTGACAATTTCAGACAGCAAGTTCAGCGGCGTCGTCGCCCCCAGCATTTGGTTGTTGAACGACACGCTGGTGCCGTTGATTTTGATCAACGCCACCGCATTGGCGGACAAGTAAACGTCTGAAGCGTGTTTTTCAACCATCAGTTCCAAAATTCGTTTCATCGCGCTCATGAGGTGGCCTTTTTTGAGTATTAATCGTCCAGAAACAGAAACTTTGAATGCTTAGTCGCGTAACAAGTCGTTGATGCTGGTTTTTGAGCGGGTTTGCGCATCCACCTTTTTGACGATGAC